>JBBSSC010000078.1:0-8329 GCA_038242465.1 Propionibacteriales bacterium
CACGATCCGCCGTACGGGCGATGACACCCACGACCTGGCGCTCGCGGGCTCGCTCGCGCGGTCAAGCAAGGATCTCGAGGAGCACGAGTACGCCGTGCGGTCCGTCGCGGATGCCTTGGCCCCGCACTGCACCAACATGTTCGTGCCAGAGACGCCGTTCGTGTTGCACCTGCCCAATGTCATGCACCTCGCGACAGATGTCACGGGCGTCATGAGCCACGGCGCCAGTGCGCTGACCCTCGCAGCGTCCCTGCATCCTTCTGCCGCAGTGGGTGGCACCCCCACGGCCGAGGCAGTCCGGCTGATCAACGAGATCGAGCTGCTCGATCGCGGACGCTATGCCGGCCCCGTCGGCTGGATCGACGCGTGTGGCGACGGCGAATGGGGCATCGGGCTGCGCTCGGCGCAGATCGAAGGCGATGGCCGCACCGTGCGACTGTTCGCGGGCTGCGGCATCGTCGCCGACTCGGTGCCCGCCGATGAGCTGGCCGAGTCCAATGCCAAGCTCATCCCCGTTCGCGACGCCCTCGCCCCCTGACCCTCACCCCTGACCAGATTTGCGGGGTACTGCACGTTCTGACGGCTCTGAGACCGTGCAGGTCGCCGCAAATCTGGTCAGGGGGTCAGCTTCGGCAGGCGGAGCACGACGGAGTCAGTCGGACGTGACCGGGGCGAGAACCGGCCAGCGCGGGCTCATGTTGTCGCCCGAGGACGTGCCTGTCAGCCGCCGCTTGACCCACGGGGCGACGTACGCCTTAACCCACTCGGTGTTGGCGCTACGCCGCGCTTGGGGGGTCAGCACAGACCGTTCGGCCAGCACATATGGCTGCAGATCGTGCTTGACGTCCAGCGCATCGAGCACCGCGATGGCCATGCGCTGGTGCCCCGCAGCCGACATGTGCATGCGGTCGACGTGCCACAGGCGGTCGTCGCGATAGTCGCGGAGCCGCCAGAAGTCGACGAGCATCGTGCCGTGGCGCTCGGCGACCTCACGCACCAGCTCGTTGTAGACCGCGAAACGTCCGCGCAGTGCCCCGAACACCGGCAGCCCACCTGGATCGTAGGCCGTGAACATCACGACCTGCGCGCCCGACGCGACGAGCTTGCCAATAGCGATGTCGAGGGCCGCCACGATGCCGTCGATGTCGACACGCGGACGCAGGACATCATTGGCGCCGCCGTAGATCGAGACGAGATCGGGCTTCATCTGGATGGCCGGCTCGATCTGCTCGCCGACGATCGGCAGCAGCTTGCGGCCGCGGATCGCGAGATTGGCGTAACTGAAATCATCGTGTGCGAGCACTGCGGCAACCCGGTCGGCCCAGCCGCGGACGCCATTGGGCAGAGTGGGATCGTCGTCTCCGACGCCTTCGGTGAATGAGTCGCCGAGAGCGACGAAGCGATGAATTGTCACCAGTTCAGCCTACCGAGTCAGTCATCGAGCAAGCCCTTGCGATGTGCAATAGCAGCAGCTTCGGTGCGTCCAGACGCGCCCAGCATGGCCAGGATGTTGGAGACATGGACCAAGACCGTCTTGGTGCTGATGAACAATCGGGCGCCGATCTCGCCGTTGGACCGTCCGGCTGCCACCTACCGCAGCACGTCACGCTCGTGCGCGGTGAGCTGGTCGGTTCCCGCACTCGGACGGCCGAGGGTTGCGATCTCACGCAGCAAGGGTTTTGCTCCGAGGGCGCGGGTGGTCTGGCCTGCGGCCGCAGCGTGCCGCGCGATCTCGGCAGCCGAGCCGTGCGCCCCATCGGCCGTCAAAACGTCGAGATAGGCGTGATTGATGCGGCGACGCTCACCAGGAACAGCAGACCCCCGAACGGTTTACCACGCTGCCACGGGAAGCTAGTTCCGGGCGCGGGAAATTTGCCGCGCCCGGACATCGTTTCCCGTGGCAGCGTGGTAAACCGCAGCAGGCGGGACGGGCTATTTCAGGGTCTTCTTGCCTCCGTGCAGCAGCGTGATGAGCTGCGCGACCCGGCCGTCGGTCTTGGCGTCGCGGCTGAAAGACGTCAGCATCATGACGGGCTTGAACCTCTGCCGCGTGATCGACTTGGCGTACGTGAACTCCTTGAGCCCGTCGGGGCCGTGGATGCGGCCGAAGCCCGACTGTCCGACGCCGCCGAACGGCAGCGTCGGGACGCCCGCGAAGGCGATGACCGAGTTGACCGATGTCATGCCCGAGCGGATGCGCCGGGCGATCTCCATACCGCGCTTCTTGGAGAACACCGCGCCTGCGAGCCCATAGCTCGTCGCATTCGTGAGGGCCACGGCCTCGTCCATGCTCGCGACGGGGTTGATCGTGAGCGTCGGGCCGAAGGTCTCCTCTGTCACCGCGGTCGAGTCTTCGGGGACGTGGGTCAGGATCGTGGGCTGGACGAATCGCTCGCCCACCGCGTCGGCGCCGCCGAGGGCGACGCGCGCCCCCTTCGAGATCGCATCCTCGATGTGTCGCTTGATGATCGACAGCTGCGAGGGCATCGTGATGGGCCCGATCTTGGCGCCCGAGTCGGCGCCCGCCCGCAGGCCCTTGGCCTGTCCCAGGATCTCGGTCATGAACGAGTCGAAGACCCTCTCGTGGACGTAGACCCGCTCGGTGCCGATGCAGGTCTGGCCCGCATTCGACATCCCGCCCCACAGTGCCGCCTCGGCGGCCTTCGGGAGATCGGCGTCCTCGTCGACAATCAGCGAGTCCTTGCCGCCGGCCTCGATGATGACGGGCGTGAGATTCTCGGCGCACGCGGCCATGACCTTCTTGCCGGTCGCGCCCGAGCCCGTGAATGCGAGCTTGTCGACGTCAGCGGTGCACAGCGCATTGCCCGTGGCACCCAGCCCCGTGACGACCTGCAGGACATCGCGCCCGTGCACGACCTCGGCGAAGGTGTCGGCGAGCCACTGCCCCACACCGGGGGTGAACTCACTGGGCTTGAACACAACGGTGTTGCCCGCCGCCAGCGCGTACGCGATCGAGCCGATCGGCGTGAACACGGGATAATTCCAGGGGCCGATGACGCCCACGACGCCGAGCGGCTTGTACTCGACGGTTGCAGCCTGATTGGCCATCAACAGACCCGCGCTGACCTTGCTGGGGCCCAGCACCTTCTTGGCGTGCTTGGCCGCCCACGCGATGTGATCGATCGCGAGGACGATCTCGAGCTGCGCATCGCCATGCGGCTTGCCTGTCTCGCGGTGCGAGACGTTTGCGAGCTGTGCGATGCGGCGGGTCATGACGCTGCGCCACGTCAGCAGATATTCGCCGCGCTCGGCGAATGACAGACTGCCCCACCATCCGGCGGCCTCGCGAGCGCGCGCGACGGCTGCGTCGACATCGGCCTTCGAGGAGACGCGGTGCGTGCCTACGAGATCGCCATTGGCCGGGTTGAGCGAGTCGAAGGTCTCTGCGGGCGCGGCGGTGTCGGTTGCGGCGGCAATCGTGGTGGTCATCGTGACTCCTTGATGAGATCGGCGCACTTCTCGCCGATCATGATGGTGGGGGCGTTGGTGTTGCCGCGCGGAACGCGAGGCATGACGGAGGCGTCGGCGACCCGCAGGCCGTCGACGCCGTGCACGCGGAGATCGGGGCCCACGACGCTGCCCTCGATCGTGCCCATCGCGCAGGTCGCGACCGGGTGGTAAAGCGTCTGGCCGAGCTTGCCGATGCCCTCGATGATCTCGTCATCCGTGGGATCGAGGGAGGCCGGGATCCACGGCTCATCGATGAACGTGGCGATCGGACCCTGGCGCAGGACGTCGATCGCGCGGCGGAATCCGCCAATCATCGCTTCGAGATCCGCGCGATCGTCGAAGTAGCCGGGCTCGATCTCGGGATGCCACGTCGGATCGGCCGAACGCAGCCGAATGTAGCCCTTGCTCTGCACGTTGACCAGCGTCACGGCGGTCGTCAGCGCTCGCCGCACGGGCTCGTGCATCCCGTTGTCGTAGAAGCCGGTCGGCGCGACGTGAAGCTGGATGTCGGGCAGCTCGAGATCGTCGCCTGAGCTGTAGAACGCGCCAGTCTCGGCGACGTTTGAGCTCAGCGGTCCCTTGCCTGTGGCACGCCACTTGAGCAGATTGCCGATGCCCAGCATCTCGGCGACGTCGCTGGTGTTCTTCGTGTAGCTGAGGATGCCCGAGACCGGATGGTCCTGGAGGTTCTGGCCGACGCCGGACGACTCGACCGCTACGTCGATGCCCATCTCACGCAGGTGCGCGCCCGGACCGATGCCCGAGAGCATCAGAAGCTGCGGGCTGTTGACCGCGCCGCCGCTCAGGATGATCTCGGCGTTCGCGTGCACGGTGTAGGTCTGGCCCTCGCGGGTGTACTCGACGCCGACGGCCTTGGTGCCCGCGAGCACGATCTTGGTCACGAACGCCTCGGTGCGGATCGTCAGATTGGGCCGGTCTTCGGCCGGGCGGATGTAGGCATCCGCGACGGACCAGCGGCGCCCCTTCTTGCACGTGACCTGATATAGCCCGATGCCTTCTTGGCCCGCACCATTGAAGTCGTCATTGCGCTTGAGCCCCGCTGCGACCCCCGATTCGATGAAGCTCGTGCTGAGCTCGTGGTTGTAGCCGCGGTCCTCCACGTGCAGCGGGCCGCCGCTGCCGTGGAAGCGGTCGTTCAGGCGGGTGTTGTGCTCCGCCTTCGTGAAGTACGGGAGGACGTCGTCGTAGCCCCAGCCGATCGCGCCGTAGCCGTCGCGCCACTCGTCGTAGTCGGCATGATTGCCCCGGATATAGATCATCGCGTTCATCGACGAACAGCCGCCGAGCGCCTTCATGCGCGGCCAGTAGGCTCGACGCCCTGCGAGGTGTTTCTGCGGAGTGGTCTCGTAGTTCCAGTCCCACTTGGTCTTGAAAAGCGTCGAGAAGCCGAGCGGCATGTGGATCATCTCGTCGTCGTCCGCCGGACCAGCCTCGAGCAGGAGTACGGAGATCTGCGGATCTTCGGTCAGTCGGGCGGCAATGACGCCACCCGCGCTGCCGGACCCGATGACGATGTAGTCGAAGGTTTCGGCGGACATGGTTACCTCTCGACGGCGCGTGACGTGCGCCACAAACCTACTGCCGGTATGACGCTGACACAACCGCTGTCAGGGATTGAGTGCTGCGTGAGCGGCAGCCGCGATGCGCGCGTCGAGATCGCGGCGGCCTGTGCGGTCGACCGGCACCTCCAGCACGCGGATGCCGATGACGTCCTCCTCGAGTGCGGCCGCGAGGCCTGCAGGCTCGAGGACGCGGTGACTCACACCGAATCCGGCACACAGCGCGCCGAGATCTGCGCCCGTCGGCGTCGCGAAAACCCGCTCGAACGACGAGGCATACGATGGCGCTCCCTGCTCCAGGGTCGAGAAGATGCTGCCGCCATCATCGGCCGCGACGACGATCGTCAGATCGGGGCGAGGCTCGTTGGGCCCGATCAGCAGGCCATTGCTGCCGTGCAGGAAGGTCAGGTCGCCGACGTACGCGATGGCTTTCGTCGAGGGACGCGCGAGGGCCGCCCCGATCGCGGATGACAGCAGGCCGTCGATGCCTGCCAGTCCGCGGTTGGCGATGATGAGGCGCTTCTCGCCGACTGTGTAGGGGCGGGCCACCAGATCGAGATCGCGGATCGGGCTGGACGAGCCGATGAACAGCAGCCCGCCGGGCGGGACGGCCTGGTTGACGGCCCGCGCGACATCGAAAGGCGTCGTGCCGTCGAGGTGCGCATCGACCGCCGCGGGCGCCGCAGCATCCCCGTCGCGCCCGGCCTGGGGCCCGGTGCCGTGGTCAGCGCCGGCCAACGCGAGCTCGTCCGTGAATGTGACGTTCGGGCCGGCCGGCACGGGGAATGTCACCTGCGTGCCGACGTGCACGATTTCGATTTCTTCGCGGGCGAGCAATGCCGAGACCGGACGACTCAGCGTCGCGTGGCCGAAGCTCACGACTCGCTCGATCTGTCCCGCGAGCGGCGAGTGGGCCAGCAGAAGCCGGTACGCGACAAGGGCCTCGCCGTTGCGCGAGCCCGACGATGGCTCGGCAAGGAGCGGCCAGCCCGCGTTGCGGGCCAGGATGCGAGCGGGCTGACGGGCGTCGTCGCCCGCGATGACGACGGTGCGGAGGCCGGCCTCGATCGTCGTGAGCGTGCCGGGAATGTGGAGGGCGCTGACTACCTTGTTGGTCGGGAAGTCCCACTCGATCGCTTCGAGCAGCGGCATGTCGAGCTCGAGATTAAGGTGGCACGGCCCGTCGCCGAGACCTTGAAGCCCCTTGACCCGGTCGGCGAACGGAACCCCCGGAAAGATCTGCCGCTGATCCGTCGTCTGGTTCGCGCCCGTGCCGCGCAGCCGACCGGGACGATCGGCCGTGACCGCCAGCACCTGTACCCCCGCGTGCAGCGCCTCCAACATCGCGGGATGCAGATTCGCGACCGCGGTGCCCGATGTCGTGACCACCGGGACGGGACGACGCGAGGACTTGGCGAGGCCCAGCGCAAGGAAGCCCGCCTCCCTTTCGTCGACTCGCACGTGCAGACGGATGAGTCCCTGCTCGTCGGCGGCGGCGAGCGCCAGCGCGAGCGGCCCCGAGCGGGATCCGGGGGCGAGCACGGCATCCGTGACATTCCATGCGAGCAGCTCCATCACGAGCCTGCGGGCGACGCCAACCGAGGTCTGCCCCGTCACGCCAGCACCGCACGCACTGCCGAGAGCCGCGCCTGCCAGTGAGCATCTGTCTCGCCGTCCGCGGCGACCTGCTCATATGCGTCCAGATCGAATGACTGCCGTCCGACCGGCAGGAAGCCGTCGACCGGCACGAGCGGCGAGGCAACCACGTCGCCATCGAGCAGCGAGGTGGTCGCGAGACCGCACGCATACGGAAGCTCCGGGAGGGCCGCTGCGAGGGCAAGCCCGGCGGCGAGGCCGATCGAGGTGTCGACCGCGCTAGAGACGACGACCGGCAAGCCGATCTGCTCGGCTATCCGCAGGCAAGCATGAACTCCGCCGAGAGGGGCGACCTTAAGCACCGCGATGTCGGCGGCATCCAGCTCGGCAACCCGGAATGGATCGTCCGCGCGGCGGATCGACTCGTCGGCGGCGATCAGCACAGAGACCTTGCGGCGCACGATAGCGAGGTCTTCGACGGATGTGCAGGGTTGCTCTACGTACTCCAGGCCGCCCGCGGCGCGGTCGAGCGCTGCGATGGCCGCGACCGCGTCGTCGACGGACCAGCCGCCGTTGGCGTCGATCCTGACACGTCCCTGCGCGCCGATCGCGTCGCGAACGGCCTCGACCCGCGCGATGTCGTCGGCGAGGGTCTGGCCCATCTCGGCGACCTTGACCTTCGCGGTGCCACAGCCGCTGCGTCGCACGATGTCTGCCGCCTGCTCGGGACCGACTGCGGGCACGGTGCAGTTGACCGCGATCTGATCGCGCAAGGCTGCGGGCCACTCCCGCTCCGCCGACTCGATCGCCGCGGCAAGCCACGGTGCGCTCTCGCGTGCGTCGTAGTCGAGGAACGGGCTGAACTCGGCCCAGCCGGCCGGGCCCTCGAAGACCATCCCCTCGCGGCGCGTGATGCCGCGAAATGTCGTGGGCATCGGAATGGAGAAGGTACGCGGTTGCACGACTGGCAACTTACCGTCACGTGCGTACGGTCGAAGTATGACCCGAATCGCGATCGTCGGGGGCCACGGCAAAATCGCCCGCCTCCTCATCCCCGTCCTGGTCGACGGCGGCCACCAGCCCGTCGCCCTCGTCCGCAATCCCGATCACACCGCCGAGCTCGAGGGCCTCGGCGCCGAGGTCGTCCTGCTCGACATCGAGAACTCCGACGTCGGCGCCTTCGCGGAGGCGTTCACGGGCGCCGATGCCGTCGTGTTCGCTGCCGGTGGCGGCGCCGACGGCAACATCGAGCGCAAGAAGACCGTCGATCTCGGCGGCTCGCTCAAGTCGATCGCCGCAGCGCAGACCGCTGGCGTGCGGCGCTTCGTGCAGATCTCCGCGATCAGCGTCGACGAGCCCCTCGGGGCCGATGTCGAGCCGGCCTGGGCCGCGTACGTCGAGGCCAAGCGCGATGCCGACATCGCCCTGCGCGGCAGCGACCTCGACTGGACCATCATCCGTCCCGGCGGCCTGACCGACGACCCGCCCACCGGCGCGGTCACGCTGGCCGACACCGTCGAGCGCGGCCAGATTCCGCGCGCCGATGTCGCGGGACTCATCGCGGCGGCGCTACCCGACCCCACAACGCATCGCCACCAGTGGGAAGTCGTCGGCGGCCCGACGCCGATCCCCGACGCTATCGCCGCGGCGGTGCGTTAACGTCCACGCCCCGCGTTGGGCGG
>JBBSSC010000079.1:0-8242 GCA_038242465.1 Propionibacteriales bacterium
CCCACTCGGTGTCGTGGTACGCGATCATCGCTGGAACGTCGCCCCAAGGACACCGGATGACCTGATCCGGAGCGCTCGTCGTCGTCATGTCCAGGAGTCTGCCATTGCCCTCGGACACTACGGGCGATCGACCGAACCGTCAGCCCTTGGCGCGCTTGACGAAGTACGACACCGCCTCGTCGATGTCGTCCGTCAGGTGGATCATGTCGACGTCGGCCTCACCGATCTTGCCGTCGGCCAGCATCGAGGTACGCAGCCAGTCGACCAGCCCACCCCAGTACTCGGTGCCGAACAGGACGATCGGGAATGACGTGACCTTGCCCGTCTGAGCAAGCGTGAGTGCCTCGAAGAGTTCGTCCATCGTGCCGAAGCCGCCTGGGAACACGATGAATCCCTGCGCGTACTTGACGAACATCGTCTTGCGGACGAAGAAGTAGCGGAAGTTGACCCCAAGGTCGACCCACTCGTTCATGCCCTGCTCGTGCGGCAGCTCGATGCCGAGGCCGACCGAAACCCCGCCGCACTCGCTCGCTCCCTTGTTGGCCGCCTCCATCGCGCCCGGCCCGCCGCCTGTGATCACGGCGTAGCCCTCGGCGCACAGCTTGGCCGCGAGCGAGGTGGCTGCGGCGTACATCGGATCGTCGGGCCGCGTGCGCGCCGAGCCGAAAACGCTTACGGCGGGACCGAGCTCGGCCAGCGCGCCGAAGCCCTCGACGAACTCCGCCTGAATGCGCAGGACCCGCCAGGGATCGGTGTGGACCCAGTCGGCGGGGCCGCGCGAGTCGAGCAGGCGCTGATCGGTCGTGGTGTCGGGCACCTGCTCGCGCCGCAGCTGCACGGGCCCCTTGCGGTGAGATCTGCGCTCGGTCATGCGGTCATCCATTTCGTGAGTGTCGCGAGCACCCTATGCAGGTGCTCGACGGGGACCTGCTCATCGGCCTTGTGGGCGTAGATCGGATCGCCTGGGCCGTAGTTGACCGCCGGGACGCCGAGCTGGGTGAACCGTGCGACATCCGTCCAGCCGAACTTGGGCCGAGGCTCGGCACCTACTGCCTCGACGAACGCCGCAGCGGCCGGCTGCGAGAGGCCAGGGAGCGCTCCCGGCGCGGAGTCGGTGACGGTCAGTTCGAAGCCCGCGAAGACATCGCGGAGGTGCTGTAGCGCCTGCTCTTCGGAGCGATCGGGAGCAAAGCGGTAGTTGATCGTGATGACGGCGGCGTCGGGGACGACATTGCCCGCGACTCCCCCGCTGATGCCGACGGCGTTGAGTCCTTCGCGGTACGTGAGCCCGTCGATCTCGACCTGACGCGGCTGATAGGCGATCAAGGTGTCGAGAGCGGGGGCAAGGGCGTGAATCGCATTGGACCCCATCCACGAGCGAGCCGAGTGTGCCCGCTCGCCGCTCGTGCGGAGATCGACGCGCATAGTGCCCTGGCAGCCTGCTTCGACGCCCGCGTCGGACGGCTCCATCAGGATCGCGAAGTCGCCGGCGAGCAGCTCGGGACGCTCCCGCGCCAGCCTGCCCAGCCCGTTGAACTCGGCGGCGATCTCTTCGGCTTCGTAGAAGACGTACGTGACGTCACGCACGGGATCGGGTACCTGCGCAGCTAACAGCAGGGCCACGGCGACGCCGCCCTTCATATCGCACGTGCCGAGGCCGTGCAGGATGTCGCCGTCGAGCCGCGAGGGGAAGTTCGCATTGGCCGGCACGGTGTCAAGATGCCCCGCGATGACGACGCGCTGGGAACGTGCGAGTGACGTCCGGGCGACGATCGTGTGGCCATCACGGACGACCTCGAGATGCGCGCACGCACGCAAGGCAACCTCGACGGCATCGGCGATCGCCTGCTCGTCGAGGCTCTCGGACGCGACGTCCACGAGTGCTGCGGTCAGGGTGACAACGTCGGAGCTCAGGTCGATGGTGGGCACAGGCTCACTCTGCCACGCGCTCAGTCGGCGTCGACATCACTCTCCTTCGAAGCCGCCGAACGTTCGAAGACACAGAACTCATTGCCCTCGGGATCGGCCATGACGGTCCAACGGTCGTCGGCAATGGGTTCGGTCAGCACCGTGGCACCGACCTCGACTAGATCGTCGACCGTGACGCCCGGCTCGAGCGTGACGTCCCAGTGGATGCGGTTCTTGACGGTCTTGGGCTCGGGCACCGGCACGAAGTCGACCGACTCCACCGGCGCGCCCGGGATGTCGTCGATATACGAGTAGCCGTGCTTGGTGTCATTGACGAGGGTGCCACCCCAGACCTTGGCCCACCACTGAGAGATCGCCACATGATCGACCGCGTCGACGCCGATGTCTTTCAGGCCCGGCGCACGGTCTTCGACGATGAAGACGCACAGCTCATTGCCTTCGGGATCGGCGAACACCGTCCACGGGAAGTCGCCGGTCTCCGACAGCTGCTGCAGACCCGCGAAGTCGTCGAACGCCGTTGCAGTCAGGTCGAGGTGCACGCGATCCTTCACGGTCTTGGCCTCGGGGACCAGATTGATCCACACCGTCTGGGCCTTGCTCTCGCCGCGAAGTACGCCAGAGCCGTCATCGGCGAACACCTCACCCGAGAGGTTCAGCGCACGCGACCAGAACCGCATGATCGTCGGGACGTCTTTGGCGTCAATGCAGAGATCTTTGAAGGTCACCATGGCCATATCTCCACGCTAGACCCGTCCTCCGCCATACGCATCCAGCCCGAGTGTGGAGCCATCGGACAGACTGACGAGATGATGAGTTCCTTCGCGGGTCACATCGCCGGACTGGGGACCGCGTCCGGCACCCGCATCGTGGTCGGGATGTGGGACGCGAGCCCGTATGGCTCATTCGCCGACGTCATGCTCGAGCAGCCGTCGGGGCATCGCATCCTGATCGCGCCGCGCCAAGACGTCGCCGACTTCGTCGCCTCGACGTACTCATTCGACGAGATCCGGATCGAGCCGGTCTCGATCGCCCACGGCGACGAGTGGTCGGTCCACACGCGATCTCTGCAGCTGCGGTTCACCCCTGGCCGGCCGCTGTGGGTCTCCCCCATCCTGCGTCTTGTGCCCTCCGTCGTGAGCCGCACGCCGGTGTGGGCCAAGATCTGCAATCCCGTCGCTGGACGCGTCCTTCCCGGCGTGCGGACCTTCGGATCAGCCGGTGGCGGGCGCACCGAGTGGTACGCGGCATCCGGCGTGCGGCGCCTCGCCGAGGCCCGGGCGACGTGGGAGGGCGAAGAGCTCGGGAGGATCGCCCCCGTCTCGCCGCCCGTGCGATTCGGCTTCGCCTCCGCACCGGCCCAGCCGACGCTGACGACGCTGACCTCGTACGTCAAGGATTCATGACCTCTCGGGGCCACTAGGTTCTCAGTCATGCGGACCGAGATCACCACCGAGTCATCCCTGCGAGACCTGCTCGGCGTGCCGCTGCAGCGGGCTCTCGACAAGGACCGGCAGTCGTTCACGACCGAGCACCGCGAATGGCTCGCGGCCTCGCCGTTCTGCCTCGTCGCGACGTGGGATGCAGCTGGTCGCTGCGATGTCTCACCGAAGGGCGACCCGGCGGGATTCGCAGTTGTCGTGGACGACACGACCATCGCGATCCCCGAGCGTCCGGGCAACCGGAGGGCGGACGGCTTCCTCAACATCCTGCAGAACCCTCACGTGGGACTGCTCTTCGTGATCCCCGGACGCGGCGACACCCTGCGAGTCAACGGGCGCGCGTCCCTGCTGTCGGATGCGCCCTACGCCGACCAGATGGAGGTCAAGGGCCACCGCCCGGCCGTGATCCTCGAGGTCGCGGTGGAGCAGATCTTCTTCCACTGCTCGAAGGCGTTCCTGCGATCGAGTCTGTGGAGGCCCGAGACCTGGGACCCGGAGGCCGTGATCAGCCGCGCGCAGATCGCGAAGAACCTCGAACGGCCGGATGAGTCGCTCGAACAGATCGTGGCCTACTACGGAAAGCAATACTCGGAAGGCCTCTATCAGACGTAGAAATGCGTCGAGAGATGTATCTCACACCTCCTGTCGACAACATCACACCGTTTCGATTCGGCCCCAGAGGCCTCGGCGCGCAAGGCTTGTTCTTGGCTTCACAAGGGCCTTTCGCAATGGACCTACGAACTGAATTCACGGTGATCTTCGCGTGACTGAACGCTTTCCCCTCGTCCCCCGCAACAGCCATACCCCGGCAGTTGTGCAGACAGATGTACTCCTCGTCGGCGCGGGCATCATGAGCGCGACCCTGGGTGCACTCGTCAAGAACCTCGAGCCCAGCTGGAGCATCAGCGTCTTCGAGCGGCTTAGCGGACCGGCTCTGGAGAGCTCTGATCCCTGGAATAACGCAGGTACGGGCCATGCGGCCCTCTGCGAGCTCAACTACACGCCGCAGCGTCCCGACGGCTCCGTCGACGTCAGCAAGGCCATCACGGTCAACCAGCAGTTCCAGCTCTCACGCCAATTCTGGTCGCACGGCGTCACGCAGGGCATCCTCGGCGAGCCGAGCACCTTCATCAATGCCGTGCCCCACGTCAGCTTCGTCCGCGGCGAGGCCGACGCCGCCTATCTGAAGGCGCGTCAAGCAGCACTCGTCGACAACCCGCTGTTCGAGGGCATCCAGTACATCGACGACCGCGACGAGATCGCCCGCCGTCTGCCGCTGATGTCGGCCGGACGCGCTGACGACGAGACGCTGGCGCTCAACTGGAGCGATGGCGGGACCGACGTCGACTTCGGCTCCCTGACCCGCCAGCTGCTCGACCACCTCGCCGACCATGGCGCCGAGCTGCACTACGACCACGAGGTCCGCAGCCTCAAACAGAACCCCGACTCGACGTGGACCGTCGTCGTCAAGGACGGCCGGACCGGCAAGAAGACGCGCGTCAACGCCCGCTTCGTGTTCGTTGGCGCAGGTGGCGGCGCCCTCCACCTCCTGCAGAAGTCGGGCATCCCCGAGATCCGCGGCTTCGGCGGCTTCCCCGTGAGCGGTCAGTTCCTTCGCACGACGAGTCCCGATCTGGCCCAGGGCCATCACGCCAAGGTCTACGGTAAGCCGCCCGTCGGTGCTCCTCCGATGTCGGTCCCGCACCTCGACACACGCTTTGTCGACGGCAAGTCGAGCCTGATGTTCGGCCCGTACGCAGGCTGGTCGCCGCGCTTCTTGAAGGAGGGACGCGTCACTGACCTGCCCAGCTCGATCCGTCCCAACAACCTGTTCTCGATGCTCGGTGTCGGCCTCAACTCGATGTCACTGACGACGTATCTCATCAAGGAGCTGCTCAAGACCCGCGACAAGCGTGTGCAGAGCCTGCTCGAGTTCGCTCCCAGCATCGATGGCGACGACTTCGAGCTCATCACTGCCGGCCAGCGCGTGCAGACGATCCGTCGCAACGGCATCTCGGGCACGCTCGAGTTCGGCACCTGCACCGTAAGCCACGGCGACGGCACGATCGCCGGCCTGCTCGGCGCCTCCCCCGGCGCCTCGACGGCCGTCGCCGCGATGGTCAACGTTCTCGAGACCTGCTTCGCGGACCGCATCGAGTCATGGCGCCCGCGCCTCGTCGACATGATGCCGTCGTACGGTACCGACCTGATGCAGGACACGACGCTGCTGTCCGATCTGCGTCGCTGGTCCGACAAGACGCTGCGCCTCGAGCCCGAGGATCAGCTGAGCTGAGTCGGTGGGGTTTACCACGCCAGCGTGGTAGACGCCGTCCTGGCGCGGCAAACCCCTCCTGGCGCGGCATGCACCGTCCGGGCGCGGCATGCACCGTCCGGGCGCGGCTAGTTTCCGTCGCCCGGAAAGGGTCTACCACGCCAGCGTGGTAAACCCTCAAGGGTCAGCGGAAGCCGGTGCCGCCCTTCGGCGGGTTGCGGACCTTCTCGCCCTTTGCACGGGCGACGTCGGCGAGCTCGGTCTGGAAGGCGATCATCTTCGCCGTCAGTTCAGCATCGCCCGTGGCGAGGATGCGAGCGGCGAGGAGTCCGGCGTTGCGCGCATTGCCGATCGACACCGTCGCGACTGGGACGCCTGCCGGCATTTGGACGATCGACAGCAGCGAGTCCATCCCGTCGAGGTACTTGAGCGGCACGGGCACGCCGATGACCGGCAACGGTGTGACGGCAGCCAGCATGCCAGGAAGGTGCGCTGCGCCCCCTGCACCCGCGATGATGACCTCGATACCGCGCCCGTGGGCCTCGCGCCCGTAGGCCAGCATCTCGTCGGGCATACGGTGCGCCGAGACGACGTCGGCCTCGTACGCAATGCCGAACTCGGCCAGCGCCGTCGCTGCGGCCTCCATCGTGGGCCAGTCGGAGTCCGAGCCCATCACGATGCCGACGCGTGCAGCGCCTGTCGTGAGTGCATGATCTGTCATGAGCTGACTCCATCGGTGAAGAGTTGTGCCGCGTGGCGGGCGCGGGCCAGGACATCGTCGAGGTCGGTGCCGCAAGCCGTCACATGACCGACCTTGCGTCCTGCCTTGACTGACTTGCCGTAAAGGTGAATCTTGACATCGGGCTCGGCCGCCAGCACTACCGTGCGCTGGGCCAGCAGATCATCGACAGATCCACCCAGGACATTGACCATGACCGACCACGGGGCGCGCAGATCGGTACCCCCCAGCGGCAGATCGAGAACTGCCCGCAGGTGATTCTCGAACTGGCTCGTCACAGCGCCATCGATCGACCAGTGCCCCGTATTGTGCGGGCGCATTGCGAGCTCGTTGACCAGGAGGCGCCCATCGGCGGTCTCGAACAGCTCGACGGCCAGGATGCCCGTCACGTCGAGCTCGGTCGCAATCTGCTCGGCCAGGGTGCGGGCCTGCTGCGCCAGTTGAGGATCCAGGTCCGGCGCCGGAGCGATGACCTCGGCACACACACCGCCGACCTGACGCGACTCCACGACGGGATACGAGCGCACCTCGCCCGAGGGCGATCGGGCGACCAGCGCAGACAGCTCGCGACGGAAGTCGACGAGCTCCTCTGCCAGCAGCACGTGCCCAGAGGCGAATGCCGCATCGGCGTCTTCTGCCGTCCGGACGATCCAGACGCCCTTGCCGTCATAGCCGCCGCGCGTCGTCTTGATCACGGCTGGAAACCCGAAGGCCTCAAGCTCTTGGAGCGAGCCGATCAGCTGATGGCGCGGGACAGGCGCTCCCATTGCGGCAAGCCTGGTGCGCATCTCGCCCTTGTCCTGCGCGAACAACAGCGCATGCGGGCCTGGACGACATGCGTGCCCGGTAGCCGCGAGCGCCCGCAGGTGCTCGGGCGGGACGTGCTCGTGGTCGAACGTGACGACGGGAGCATCCGCGACCGCGGCCCGTAAGTCGTCGAGATCCGTGTGGTCTCCCACCAGCTGATCGGGGATGACCTGTGCGGCGGAGACATCGGGGCCCTCTGCGAGCAGGCGGACACGGACGCCCAACCCGATCGCTGACTGCTGCATCATCCGGGCAAGCTGTCCACCGCCGATGACGGCGATCTCAGGTGTTGGCACGACGTCAGCCTATCGGGACCTGAAGCTGCGACGCTCACTCACCGTGATGGGCGAGACGTTGCCGAATCCCCGCAATGGGCGCGGCGGCAGCGTGCGCGTGTCGAAGTCGTCGCCGAGGCCCGCAGCCGTGGCGTCATCGACCAGTACGCGGCGGCTGCGAGCGACGTGCGACAGACGCGCCGCGAGGTTGACCGGGGGGCCGTAGACGTCGCCCAGGCGGCTGATGACCGATCCCGTCGCAAGTCCGACGCAGATATCGGGCAGCTCCGAGCGCATAGCGATTTGCTTATCGAGGTCGAGCGCGGTGCGCGTGCCCTGCTCGGGATCGTCGGTCACAAACAGCACCGCATCGCCGAGGGTCTTGATGACGCGTCCGCCGTGGGCCGTGACGATATCGGCGCAGCGCGTCTCGAAGTTCTCGACCAGCGCACCGAGGCTCACGTCGTCGAGCCCGTTCGACAACAGGGTGAACCGCGACAGATCGGCGAACCCCACGGTCATCGTCATGGAGAGCAGCTCTTCATCAGCCGCCCCGAGAGCCTCGATCCTGGCTGCCGCGGCAGCCAGGTGTCGACGCCAGGAGTAGATGATGAGCCGTTCGAAGGTCGGTGCCGCGCTCGTCGCGAGCTCGACCGCGGCCTGCAGACGGCTGGCGAACTTGCCATCCTCAACGTCTTGCTCAACCTGGTCGACGAGGGTGGAGACCTGCCAGTCGGCCAGCCGGGACATGGTGTGACCGAGCGCACGGGTCATCCGAAAG
>JBBSSC010000080.1:0-8227 GCA_038242465.1 Propionibacteriales bacterium
GCCGCTGCGATCACGACACCGCGCAGGCCCCACCTCTGCATACCGGCGAAGGCGTCGTCGATGACGACGCCACGGTCTCTGATCCTGTCGTTGTCGGCCACCATCCAAGCCTAATGGGCGGCGCCGACACCTGCGCGCCGCGCTAGGCGTCGAGGCGCCAGTCGACGGGGTCAGCACCCTGGGACGTGAGGAGTTCGTTGGCGCGGCTGAAGGGGCGTGAGCCAAAGAAGCCGCGAGAGGCCGAGAGCGGACTCGGATGGGCCGACTCAATGACGGGCACCTCGCCCAGCATGGGACGCAGGCTCTGCGCATCGCGGCCCCAGAGGATCGCGACGAGCGGCTTATCGCGAGCGACGAGGGCGCGAATCGCCTGCTCCGTTACGGCCTCCCACCCCTTGTGCCGATGGCTCGCGGACTCGCCGGGCCGGACCGTCAGGACGCGGTTGAGCAGCAGCACGCCTTGTTCCGCCCAGGGGGTCAGATCTCCGGAAGGCGCGGGCGCGATGCCGAGATCGGCGTGAAGCTCTGTGTAGATGTTGATCAGGCTGCGGGGCAGCGGGCGGACATCCGGCGCGACCGAGAACGACAGACCGACGGGATGTCCGGGGGTTGGATACGGATCCTGGCCCGCGATGAGCACCTTGACGTCAGTGAATGGCTCCTCGAAAGCCCTCAGGATGTTGCCGGGCGCGGGCAGATATGTGTGGCCTGCGGCGATCTCGGCACGTAGGAAGTCACGCATTGTCGCGAGCTGCCCGGCGACGGGTTCGAGCGCCTCGGCCCAGTCGGGCGTCATAGCATCGGACCATTGGCTGTTCACGCGCAAGCATCCCTGATCGGCGCGAGTGCTTTGGGTGCGAGGAGACCTGCGATCAGACATCCTGCGATCGGCACCGCGAACGCCGTCGTCAGCGGGACCCAGCGGGTCAGCAGGCCGATAATCGATGGGCCGGCCAGCAGGCCCAGATAGCCCATGCTCGTGACCCGCGCGAGGTACGTCCCGGCTGCGGATGTGTCGACATTGCCGGCGGCGGTGAAGAACTGCGGCACGCAGCCTGCCAGTCCGATGCCGAACACGGCCCAGGCCGCGATCGCGAGCGGGGCATTCGGTGCGAACGCAGCCGCCAGGAGGCCGAAAGCGCCGAGCAGTGCGGCCCGAGCGACATATCGGGCCGGGCCCCAGGCCGCGACCAGGCGATCTGCGACGAGGCGGACAATCGTCATGGTGAGCGAGAACGCACCGTAGGCGAAGGCCGCGACCGTCTCGGTCGAGCCGATCGAGTCGTGCAGGTGCACCGTGCTCCAGTCGTACGCGACTCCCTCGCCGAGGAGGAGGGCGAAGGCGAGCAGCCCCAGCAGCAGCACCCGAGGCGTCCAGGGCGCGCGCGCTCTGGAGCCCGGTTGCGACGCAGCATGCTCGGGTTCCACGAGATAGGACGTCCGCAGAGTGAGCGCGAGGATCAGGCCGAGGACGGCTGCGGTGCACAGCATGAGGCGAACGTCGACGCCGGCGGCGATCAGCAGCCCACCGACGCCTGCGGCCACCAATCCACCGAGCGAGAAGTAGGCATGGAAAGCCGCCATGATCGGGCGTCGGTACTGCCGCTCGATGACGACGGCCTGTGCGTTCTGGGAGACGTCCACGATGCCGTTGAAGAAGCCGATCACGGCCAAGGCTATCGCGAGCTCCGTCGCACTCGTGGCGAATGCGGGGCCGGGCAGTGACAGCGCCAGCGCGGCTGCCGCAGTGGTCAGGACAGGGCGGCTGCCGAACCGGTCGATGGCGCGTCCAGCCAGCTGCATCCCGATCCAGGCCGCCACGCCGAGTACTAGGAGGAGCAGACCGAGCGTCGCCTGGTCGATGCCCGTGCGGTCCTTGATCGTCGGGATGTTGACGATCCACATGCCCAGGAGGAAGCCGTTGAGTCCGAACACACCGATCGTCGCGGCGCGCGCACGAGTGGGGTTCACTGCGTGAGCCTATCCAGTGGAAGTGCTGCGCGCGTATCGACGTTAGGGTGGTGAGGCTGTGTCAGCAATTGCCGCCTACCGCGCACTCCTGCGGATCGTCGGGCCCGCCTACATTCTTGTAGCCTTCCTCGGGCGGATTCCGCTTGCCATGAGCCAGCTCGGGGTCCTCGTACTGGTCAGCGAGACGACCGGACGGTATGGAGTCGGTGGTGCGGCAGCCGGCATCCTGGCGGTCTCCAATGCGATCGGCTCACCGATCTTCGGCACGCTCTCCGACCGGATCGGTCAGCGCCCAGTCGTGCTGGTGCAGTCGCTCGTAGGTGCCGTGGGCCTGGCCGGGGTAGTCCTGGTGACCGATCCGGATGCATCGAAGGCGTTGATCTTCGCGATGGCCGCGCTGACCGGATTCGCGATGCCGCAGGTTGGCCCGCTCGCGCGAGTCAGGTGGCGTCCCATCACGCGCGACAAGGACGATCAGCGTCGTCTGGTCGATGCGGCGTTCTCGTACGAGGGCGCGGCCGATGAGGCATCCTTCGTGCTCGGCCCCGCGATGATCGGTGTGCTGGCGATCATCGCCGAGCCGGCCGGTGCGCTGCTCGCAGCGGCTGTCCTGCTGGCTATCTTCGGCTCGTGGTTCGCGCTGCACCCGACGTCCGCGCTGGTCGGTCGCAGCACCGTGAAGGGCGGAGGAGGGAGCGAACCTCTCTGGACCTGGGTCTTCATGGTTCTCGTGCTCGCACAGCTGTGCATCGGGATGATCTTCGGCAGCATCCAGACCGGCACGACGGTGCTCGCGACGGCGGAGGGCCAGGCCGGCCTGGCCGGGCTGATCCACGCGGTGCTCGGCATCGGCAGCGTCATCGCAGGGCTAGCCGTGACCGCGCTGCCCGAACGCGTCCTCTACGCAACGCGGATGGCTGTCGCCTCCGTGGGCCTCCTCGTGCTCGCGCTGCCGCTGTTCCTGGTCGACTCGCTGCCGAGCCTCATCGCGGTCATCGCGCTGCTGGGCTTCGCTGTCGCGCCCTACATGATCAGCAACTTCGCGCTCGCCGGCATCCTGGTGCCCGTCCACAAGGTAAGCGTCGCCATGACGATGCTCGCCGGCGCGACCGGCATCGGCTATGCGGCCGGCGCAGCTCTCGCAGGTCGCCTCGCCGACCTCCACGGCCACACCGCTGCCTTCGCGGTCACAGTCTCCGCCGCCGCCTTCGCAGTAGTTATCGCCATGGCATCCAACAAGGCCCTGAAACAAGCCGTCCCCGTAGACCAGGGCTACTAGCCGCGAGCCTGCGGCCGGAAGGGCTGACGGCAGGCGTTATGGGTACGGCGTTGCGTCTAGGCCCAGGGCGTGGGCTACTTGGGGATTGATGAGGTGACCGTCGTGGGTGCTGAGGCCACCGGCCAGGGCGGGGTCGTCGGCAACGGCTTGCTTCCAACCCTTGTTCGCGAGGGCCACGGTGTACGGGAGAGTGACGTTCGTCAGTGCGTAGGTCGAGGTGCGGGGAACAGCGCCGGGCATATTGGCGACGCAGTAGAAGATCGATTCGTGGACCCGGAAGGTCGGGTCGTCATGCGTCGTGGGACGAGAGCTCTCGAAGCATCCGCCCTGGTCGATCGCGATGTCGACGAGCACGGATCCCGGCCGCATCTTCGCGACGAGGTCATCGCTGACGAGCGTTGGCGCCTTGGCTCCGGGCACGAGCACGGCACCGATCACGAGGTCTGCTTCGCAGACGGCCTTCTCAACGGCGAACGAGCTCGACGCGACCGTCGTGATCATGCCTTGGAAACGCGCGTCGACGGCTCGCAGCTTCGAGACGTCGAGGTCCAGGATCTCGACCCGCGCGCCCATCCCGCGGGCCACCTCGGCCGCATTGACCCCCGATACGCCCGCGCCGATCACCACGACATCGGCGGGGTAGACGCCCGGCACGCCACCGGGCAGGACGCCGCGTCCGCCATTGCTCGCCATCAGGTGCTGGAAGCCGACCTGGGGGGCCAGTCGGCCAGCGACCTCCGACATCGGAGCCAGCAGTGGCAGCGATCGGTCGGCCAGCTGCACGGTCTCGTAGGCGATCGACGTCGTGCCGGACGTGAGCAGGGCCTCCGTGCACGGGCGGCTCGCGGCCAGATGGAGGTAGGTGAACAGCGTCTGCCCGCGACGGAGCCGGCCGTACTCCTCGGCGATCGGCTCCTTGACCTTGAGGATGAGGTCGGCGTCAGCCCACACCTCGTCGGCGGTATCGAGGATTGTGGCACCCGCGGCAATGAACTCCTCGTCCGTGATCGAGGAGCCGATTCCGGCATCTCGCTCGATCGCGACATCGTGGCCGTGCCGCGTCAGCTCATGTACGCCGGCCGGGGTGATCGCGACGCGGTACTCGTGGTTCTTGATCTCACGGGGGACACCGATCAGCATGGCTGCTCCTTTGGCGGGCTATGACCTCCATCGTGAGGTAAGTACGGTGACTCCACCAGACTTGCGCACAAGATTCTGTCTGGTCGGTCGCTGTGCGCATTCGGGGCCAGACCCTCACGCCAGCAGAGGCTGGATGTCCTTGAACCACGACTCAGTCGCGTAGTCGGTCGTCCAGCCGAGCGCGAGGTAGAGCTGATCGGCCTTGGTGGGGGAGTCGGCGTCGACCTCGAGCCCTACTCGGTCGCGACCACGCGCGGCCGCGTCGGCGATGACGGCGCCCAGCAGCGACTTGGCGACGCCGCGCCCGCGCGCTGCGCGATTAACGCCGATGTATTCGACGTAGGAGCCCTCGACCCCGCCCTCGGAGGCAGACAGCACCGAGCACACGACGGTTCCGGCGGCGACGGGCTCGCCGCCGTCTTCAGGGTCGACGTATGCGAGCCACCAGTGATCCCAGCTGTGGCCGGGGTCTTCACGTAGTCGCTGCAGGAACTCCGGAAAGCTCTCACGGTAGGAGTTGAAGTGGTCCTCGAATGACTCCTCGAGCATCCGGTGGACGACCTGGAGGTCTGCGGCGACCGGCAATCCGTTCTCATGCCGCTCGACGGGGCGCACCGTGACGCCTGCGCGAGGTGTCAGCGAGGACTCCTCAGGTGCGACGGGTCGCTGCATGTGTAGCCACGTGCGGCGCTTGGAGTAACCCGCGAGAAAGAGCCATCCGGCCTGACGGACATCGTCCGCGAACGGACTCTCGTCGAGCCGGGTGTGGTCGATGCCCCGCATGCGGGCCATCTCGATGGCCGTTGCCTCGGCCCAGGCATAGAAGATCGCCGCAATCGAGTCGATCTCGGCGACCTCGCGATCGAAGTAGCCCCACACCAGGGCGCGGCCGGCAGCACGGTCATGCACCGTGATCCAGGCGCGCGGAATATCGTCATCGCCGACCGCGACGATCTGGCGCCGGGTCCAGGACGCCTGCCCGGCGACCTCGGACTCGATGCCGGCCGGATCGACATGCGCCTCACCGGTGCCTTGCAGCTCGTCGATGCGCCGCAGCGCGACCAGCGCCTCGATGTCGTTGTAGCCGGGAACCCGGGCGCGCCACGCTCCGGGAAGGGCTGGTAGATCGTGGCTGGCGTCGTTCGTGGTGTCGGTCATCGTCTCTATTGTCCCCGGTAGGTGTGACAACGCGTCGGTCAGCGGGCCAGGCGTGCCGTCAGGGCATCGCGCGTGGCGGGCCACTCGTCGTCCGTCATGGAGAAGATCACGGTGTCGCGCCACGAGCCGTCGCGCCGGATGCGATGCTTGCGTAAGATCCCCTCGCGCTGCGCGCCGAGCCTCGCGATCGCGTTCTGCGAGCGCTCGTTGAAGATGTCGGTGTGCCAAACGACCCGTACACAGCCGAGCTCGTCGAAGGCACGGGTCAGCAGCAGGAGCTTGGCCTCGGTGTTGATGCCGGAGCGCCAGAAGCGGCGGCCAAGCCAGGTGTGGCCGATCGCGACGGTTCGCAGCGCGGGGTCGATGTCGTAGAACGTCGTGACGCCCGCTATCTCGTCCGTGACCCGGTCGATCTGCGCCCACATGATGACGTCGTCGCGTGCGATGTAGCCATCGACGAGTGTCTGTGCGTCCTCGATCGACGTGGGCTGCGCGACCGGCATCCACGTGAAGATGTCGGGGTCGTCGGCGACCGCGAGCACGCCCGCGGCGTCGTCGGGACGCAACTCGCGGAGCTTGACATGCCGGCCGGTCAGGACCGGCGTCGCGTGGAAGTCGCGGGTGTTCATCGGGGGTACATAACCTGGAAGCGCTCCAGGACGATCGGCATGGAGGGATCGAAGCCGCGATCGTGGCTGGCGTGCTCGGTGAAGAATCGCTCGTGCACCGTCCGCCAGTGGTCGAGGGAGCGGTCGCCCTCGCCCTCGAGGAAGGCATGTTCGGCGTCGACCTCGGCGAACGGGACAACGTCGACGCTCATCACTTCGATCAGGGCGCGGGGATGCTCCGACCCGTCGAGCACGATCGCGAGATCGCCGACACTCGGCATCCGCTCGTCCTCGTGCTCGTACTCCCACTGAGCACTGGCGGTCGCGGTCTTGGTGCCGTCGAGCACGAGGGCGAGGAGCTCGTCGGCCTGGGCCGGCGTCGCGCCGAAGGCCCAGGCCGGCGGCGACAGCGCCTCGCCCGAGAAGGTGCCCAGGTAGCCGGGAACCGGATTGGTGCGGGTCTGGTGACGGGCCACGGTCCAGAAGGCGTCGAGCTGCTCGGCAGTCATCTCGAGAGCCTAGCTGTGCTTAAGGACCGCAGCCACGCGCATCAGCCTGCCAGTCTCAGAACGTGATGATGCCGCGGAGGTTCTTGCCCGCGTGCATGTCCTCGTAGCCGAGGGCAACCTCATCGAGCTTGTACGTGCTGGTGACGAGCTCGTCGAGCTTGAGCTTGCCGGCCTTGTAGAGCTCGATCATCCACGGGATGTCGGACGTCGGGGCGCACGCTCCGAACAGCGAGCCCTGGAGCCGCTTCTGGTACAGAGTCAGCTCCATGGGGCTGATCGGGATGCCGAAGTCGGTCATGGCGCCGAGGCCCGTGACGACACACGTTCCGGCCTTGCGGATCGCCGAGAACGCCTGCCCGATGTGCTCACCGGTCGTCACCCCGACCGTGACAATCGCGGCGTCGGCGCCCTGTCCGTTGGTGAACGAACGGGCCAGCTCGGTCGCCTCGTCCATCGTCGCGACAGCGTGCGTCGCGCCGAACTCCAGCGCCTTGGTGCGCTTGAACTCGAGCGGGTCGACCGCGATGAGGCGTGCCGCCCCGGCGTGGGCCGCGCCCTGCACCGCATTGATGCCGATGCCGCCGATGCCTTGCACGATGACGGTCTGGCCCGGGTATACCTGCGCCGAGTTGACGGCTGCGCCCCAGCCGGTCGGGACGCCGCAGCTGAGCAGGCTCAGGACCTCCAGTGGCAGGTCCTTGTCGACCTTGACCACCGAGTCGGTGCTGACGGTCGTGTACTCGCTGAACGTCGAGAGTCCACAGGTCTGTGCGACGTCTGCGCCGTCGAGGCTGAGCCGGAAGCTCGTCGGATCATCGGGCCGGCTGCCCGTCATGATCGCGGCTCCGCGGTCGCACAGATTCTGCAGGCCCTGGGCGCACCAGCGACAACGTCCGCAGGCGGCCAGGAACGACAGGACGACGTGATCGCCCTCCTCGTAGCCATATGTCTCGGGGCCCACGTCGACCACGACGCCGGACCCTTCGTGCCCGCCGCAGATGGGGTAGACGCCCACCGCGTGATCGCCCTTCGCGACGTGATCGTCCGAGTGGCAGAGGCCTGCGGCGACCAGCTTGATCGTGACTTCGCCGCGACGGGGTGCGTCGAGATCCATCTCGACGACTTCATAGGTTCCGGGTGTTTGGCGGATGATCGCGCCACGTGTCTTCATCGAGTGATGCCTTTCGGTTACTGAGGGATCAGGAGGTGATCTGGGCGATCATGGCGGCGGTGAAATGGTCGCCATAGGGCGGCAACATGCCCCACTCGCCACGTAACTCGGCCTCGGGAGCGAACAGCACGGTGCGGGCATGACTGAACTCCAGAAAGCCCTCGCGGCCGTTGTAGTGGCCCATGCCGGAGGTGCCCACGCCACCGAACGGGGCGTCCATGAGGGCCGGATGCATCAACAGGTTGTCGATCGTTACGCCGCCCGACGACGTGCGGTCGAGAACTATCTGGCGCTCGTCGGTGTCAGTGCCGAAGTAGTACAGGGCCAGCGACTTCGGGCCGCTGTTGAGCGTCGCGATGACCTCGTCGATGTCGTCGTAGGGCAGGACGAC
>JBBSSC010000081.1:0-8175 GCA_038242465.1 Propionibacteriales bacterium
GAGCCGGTCGAGCACCGCGCGGACATACAGGTATGAGCCGCCCACGAACACCGGCGTGGCGCCCCGGGCGTGGCAGTCGGCGATCGCGGCTCGGGCCTGGGTCTGGAAATCGGCGACGCTCGCGGTCTCGGTCACGTCGAGGACGTCGAACAGGTGGTGGACGACCTCGCCGCGCTCGGCCGCCGAGGGCTTGGCCGTGCCGATGTCCATCCCGCGATACAGCTGCATCGAATCGCCGTTGATGACCTCGGCCGAGCCCAGCCGTTGGGCGATCTCGACGGCCAACGACGACTTGCCGGATGCCGTCGGGCCGACAATGGCCACTACTCGATCGCGTTCGGGCATACCGCCGATTCTCGCAGTAGCCTGATGCTCACCCGGGGGCGGTCGTCCCCATACCTCTTGACACAAGGAGCGGAACCATGGGTTTGCTCGACAAGCTGAAGAAGAAGGCGCCGGAGCTCAAGGAACGTGCCGCCCACATCGCCGCCACCCAGAACGACAAGATCGACAAGGGCATCGACAAGGCAGCCGGAATGGCCAGCAAAGCCACCAAGGGCAAGCACGACGCCAAGATCCACGGTGCCGCTGACAAGGCCAAGGACGCTGCCGACAAGCTCGCCGACGACGGCAAGCAGCAGCCGTAGCTCAGACCTCGTCGCTCAGAGTGTCCAGTCGGCCACGAAGTAGCCGACTCCGAAGGGCGCCTCGTCGTAGCGCAGTCGCGCCGTGATGTCGGCGCCCTTTGCCAAGTCACCGAGCGTCCGGAGGGTCACGGCGCCCGCAGACCCGAGCTCGACTCCGAGATCCGCATCGAGCTGCGCCAGCGCTTCGGGGTCACCACCTGCCAACGCGGCCGCGATGGACGCGTCGTAGGGCTCGGCCCTCTCGTCGAGGAAGCCGGGGGCCTGGATGGAGCGCTTTGCCGCGCCGTCCGCCATGACGAGCAGCGCCACGTCGCCATCGACGTCCGGGTGTGCGGACGAGTACGTGCGCGCGCCCGTCCAGCCGGCGCGATCGAGCAGCCAGGCGCCGATCGTGAGGCTCAGCGGCAGGCCGTGGTCGGGGCCCCCGGCGCTGATGTCCAGGCCGTACGCAGCCAGGGAACCACCCGCCGACTCATCGCGGTCGTCGTCGCGGTCCCCTGCGCCGATCACGATGACGCGGGACGGATCCGCATCGAGCAGCGTCCGCACCGCCGCATCGCACGCGACACGGAGGGTCGCGAGGTCGTCGACCGAGCCCGGAGGAACGTCGTACGCCAGCAGTGGCGGATGCGGGCACACCGCGGCAGCGAGAATCACGCTGGAAGGCTACCCGCCTTGGCAGCCTTCTTGGCCTCCTGCTTGAACGCGCGGACCTTGATGAGCGACTCGGCGTCGACGACATCAGCGACCGAGCGGAAGCCCTTCTTGCCATAATCGCCGACGACAGTCGTCCAGCCCCGCGGTTTCACGTCGAGCTGCTTGGCCAGCAGTGCCGTGAAGATCTTCGCCTTCTGCTCGCCGAAGCCGGGCAGCGCCTTGAGACGCACCAGCAGGGCCTCGCCGGTCTTGGCCTCGGTCCAGATGCGGGAGGCATCTCCGTCGTACTCGTCGACCACGACGCGAGCGAGAAGCTGCATGCGGCCAGCCATCGACCGTCCGTAGCGATGGATCGCCGGTGGCGTCGCGCACAGCTCAGCGAAGGCCTCGGGCTCGGCGTCGGCAATCGCGACGGGGTCGAGCGTGCCGAATCGATCGAGCACCTTCGCGGGCCCCGCGAAGGCCCGTTCCATCGGGAACTGCTGGTCAAGGAGCATGCCCGCGAGCAGCGCGAACGGGCTCGAGCTCAGCACTTCGTCGGCGTGTGCGTCCTGGGCGATCTGAATAGACATGACTCCATCATGTCATCGCCCACACAGACGCTGTGAGATTCTGGAACCAGAGTCCCGGCGGCCTCCCGGACAAGCGGTGCCGTACCCAAATTGTCGGACGAGCGTCGATTGGAATGCGCAGTCTGATCGATGTGAATCACGACGAACACGCTGAGGCCACGGCCCTAGCTGATGAGTTGCTGGCGGATATTGAGCTAGACCGGATTTGGATTGGCAAACAGGTATTGAAGGCCTCGCGACTTGTAAGACTCGTCAATGATCCGGAGGCGTCTGAGTAGCTCGAGCGTGAGCGAAATGGCTACACCACCGAGCGTGTGTCAAACACTCGGTTTCTGCAGTGTGGCCGCAAAGGCGAAGCCGAAGACGACAACATCTTGGGCAGTGCCGTCATCTTGGACGGGATAGTTCGACCGCTCAATAACAAGCCAACGACTTCCACCACCAACCAGCTCATGAAGTTCAATATGATATTAATCCGAGTGCCGACCATGATCCACGACTTCGTCTCGGCGCAGTTATAGCCTTCGGTTCTTGGCCCGGCATTATTCCATATTTTAGCGTTCAAAGCAGTAGATCGATCTGCTGTTGTCCGACCTCAATCCTGAAACGATACGCAGGATCGATGCCGCGCTCGGCGGAATCAAGGCTGGCGATGCCGAGTCGATAGCGGCCGCCATGAACAGCACGAGACGACTCATCGATTCGTTCGCAGGCGCGGTCTTCCCGGCCTCTGATGAAACCAGGCCTGATGGGCAGGGCGGTGAGACCACACTTGGTCAACAACAGCGACTCAATCGAATCAAAGCCTTCGTCGATGATCATGCGGTCAGTCCTGGGCAGGCCAAGCGTCCGAAGAGAGCCATTGCTGATACCTACGAGAGAGTTTCGGTCGGTGTCCACAATGATGTGATCGCAGCAGAAGCAGAGTTCCTCTTCTTGTCTACATACGTGGCTCTTCACACCCCCGCGTCGCGAATAGGGCGAACATGCACCGATCGGCTGGCTCAATCGGTGCAGACCCCTCTTTGTCAGGCTGGTCGTGAGTCAGTTCGCGATGGGTGAGGAGCAGGATGATGTCGGCAATTGTGGGGTTCACGGCGCAGGAGATCCGGGATTTCGTGCACGAGTATCACCTGCAGCCGTTCGGTCAGAAGTCTGCGTGGTTGGCTGAGCAGAATGTCTCGTATGACCGTCTGCGCAAGTGGCGGACGGTCGTGTTTGAGGGTGATCTAGACCGGCGGCTGATCCCGCGAGAAGGTAGTCCTATGACTGTTCCACCGGCCAAGCGGACGGCGTTGGAGAGACAGCGGGCTGCTGAGCGTGCGACGCACCAGGCCGAGGTCGCCGCGCTGCGGCAGCGGGTCAGTGAGCTTGAGGGCACCAATGATGCGTTGGGAAAAGCTATCGGGCTCTTGCACGCATGAGCGAGCACGAGCCCGACGAGCCCCTGACGACGACCGATCCATCCGATTCCTGAACGCCGAGAACGACCTCGTCGCCGAGCTGACCGCCCAGCTGGGGTCGCAACGCCAAGCCCTTGAGCTTGCCGGCGTGTCGCGCTCGACGTGGCACTACCGGGCCAAACCGCGTGAGCTGGCCGCTGACCCGGTCCAGCAGGCGGATCGGGCCTACCGGTCTCGGATCTCGGCGGCCGATCGTGCGGCGATCACTGACCGGATCACTACTGCGTGGGCTGCGGGGAACTCGGTCGATCACGCGTTCGCGTCCGCATGGGATGCCGGGGTGATGCTCGCGTCGAGGCGGTCGTGGTGGCGGATCGCAGCCGACATCGAAGACCAGTCGGCCCGCCCGGACGTGCCCACCAGACGCCGTGCCCGGACGCCGCGGGAGATGCCGGTGCTGGAGGCGACCAGCCCCGGTCAGGTCTGGTCCTGGGACATCACCGACCTGCGCTCTCCGTGGCGTGGTCTTGCGTTCAAGGGCTATTCGATCATCGACATCTACTCTCGCAAGATCGTCGGCTTCAGGGTCGAGGAGCGCGAGGTCGACGATCTTGCTGTCGACATGTTCACCACTGCCTTCGCCGAGCACGGGCGACCACGGGTAGTGCACGCCGACTCTGGGCCAGCGATGCGCTCGAACGTGCTCAAGGACCTGCTCGCCGACCTGGGCATCGATCGCACTCACAACCGTCCCAGGGTCTCGAATGACAACCCGTTCTCTGAATCAGAGTTCCGCACCATGAAGTACCGGCCGAACTACCCCGGCACCTTCGCCGATCTGGCGGCCGCCCGAGCCCACATGGACACCTATGTCCCTTGGTACAACAGCCAGCACAAGCACTCAGGGATCGCGCTGTTCTCACCCGACGAGGTCCACGACGGCTCTTGGCGACACCGTTGGGAGCAACGCGACAACGCGCAGCAGGCCTACTACGACGCACACCCCGAACGATTCCGGCGTCGCCCCCGCACGCCAGCCCCAGCCGGCACCGTCGGAATCAATCTGCCCAAGAACGAGCCCGAACGACTCCAAGCAGCTTGACAACGCCCGGACCCGCACATTTTCTTGACACTAGGACTCATAATCCCCCGATCGCGGCCACCCAGCCCTGTGAGACCCTGGCAGCAGAGTCCCGGCGGACTTCCGGACGAGCGGTGCCGTACCCGGTGTGCGACAAGACGGCGCCAAGGAGATTCACATGTCGTGGTTCGTTCTCGCCCTGTCCGGTGTCCTCGAAGCGGTGTGGGCCACGGCCCTCGGACGCTCGGAGGGCTTCACCCGGCTGCTGCCTACTCTCACCTTCGGTGTCGCCGTGACCCTCAGCATGGCCGGTCTCGCATATGCGATGCGCGAGCTGCCGGTCGGCACCGCATACGCCGTGTGGGTCGGCATCGGCGCCTCGCTCACGGTGATCTACGCGATGCTGACGGGAGACGAGTCAGCGTCGATCGCCAAGGTGCTGCTGATCGGCGGGGTCATCGTGTGCGTGGCCGGACTCAAACTCCTTCACTGACCTGTCGACTCCGTCACGGCGAGCAGCAGCAAGGGCAGGGTCCCCTTGAGCAGGCCGAGATCGATCGGACGTTCTTCGACCAGGGCCTCGCGCAGCGCATTCTCGTAGGTGCCCATCACGATTGTTGAGGCATGCCCGGCGTCGATCGTGAATCGCAGCTCGAGCGCCTCGAGCGCTTTGACCATGAACTCCTCGAAGTCGATGCGCACCTGCCGCCACGCCATGACGAACTCGCGCCCGACCTCGTCGTCGCGCACTCCGCGCAGCTGGAACTCGGCATGCACGAGATACCACTCGCGATCTTGTGGTTGCAGCAACAGGAATCGGTCGATGATGACGCCGAAGGCCTCGACGATGCCCATACCCGCATAAGACTTGGGGTCCGCAGCCTCGTGCAGTGTGCGGAACATGATCTCGCGCTCGCGGTTGAACACCGCGAGCATCAGATCGTCCTTGCTTGTGAAGTTGGAGTAGAACGCGCCGCGGGTGAATCCGGCCTGCTCGCAGATGTGTTCGACCGACGCGCCCTGGATGCCTTCGCGGGCCAGTACCTCGCGTGCGGCTTCGAGCACCCGCTCGCGCGTCGCAGCACGCCGACGTACCGGCGAGCGTCTGGTCACTGCGTCCGACATGTGATGTCCTTCCTAGAACGGCGCCAGCATACTCGATACATTGACGTATCCAATACATAAACGTATCGTAAGCTGGTGTCGAATTCTCTGTACTCCCTCGGACGCTGGGCATTCCGCCATCCGCTGCGCGTGCTCGCGGCCTGGGTACTCGTGCTGCTCGTTGCTGGCGTCGCGGCCCTCGGGCTCGGCGATGGCACCAAGAACTCATTCGATATTCCGGGCACCGAGTCGCAGGAAGCCATCGACTCCCTCGGCCGAACCTTTCCCGAGCTGAGCGGCACCTCGGCCTATCTCGTCGTGGTCGCACCCGACGGCGGCTCGGTCAAGGGCGATCGCACTCGCGGCCTGATCGACGAGGCGATCTCCGGCATGAATAAGGTCGACGGCGTATCCGAGGTCGTGTCGCCCTATGCCGAGGGCAACACGATCGGCATCTCCGCCGACGACCGTGCTGCCCAGGTGCAGATCCAGTTCGACCGCGAGCTCACCGACGTCATCCCCGGCGAGCGCGACCAGCTGTTCGAGACCGGCACGGCGCTCAAGGCTGCCGGCTACACAGCTGCTTTCGGCGGGGACGTCTTCACGAGCACCGGACCCCAGCTGTCGATCATCGAGGTCATCGGCGTCGTCGTCGCCTTCATCGTCCTGTACTTGATGTTCCGCTCGCTACGAGCCGCAGTGATGCCGATCGTCACAGCCGTCCTGGGCGTACTGGTCACAATGGGCATCACGATCGCGGCCACAGGATTCATCACGATCTCGTCCACCGCTCCCCTACTGGCGCTGATGATCGGGCTCGCGGTGGGCATCGACTACGCCCTGTTCATCGTGTCCCGCTATCGCGAACAGCTCGCTGACGGTCTCGAAGCCGAAGAAGCGGCGGCCAGGTCCGTCGCGACGGCGGGATCGGCCGTTGTCTTCGCCGGTATCACTGTTGTCATCGCGCTCCTCGGCCTATCCATCGCCCGCATCCCGTTCCTGACGATCATGGGCGCTGTCGCAGCCCTCTCCGTCGTCATCGCGGTGGCGGTCGCCCTCACAGCGCTGCCTGCACTCCTGGGACGCGCCGGCACCAAGCTCGCCCCCAGCTCGAAGCATTCCGTCGGCGGATTCTCCCGCCGCTGGGTCACAGCCGTGACCCGCTTTCCGTTGCTTGCGATCGTCGCGGTCGTCGTGGGCCTCTGCATCCTGACGATTCCTGCCAAAGACCTGCAGCTCGCCCTGCCCGACAACGGCACCGCGCCACTTGGCAGCACACAGCGCACGGCGTACGACCTCGTCGACGAGCACTTCGGCCCCGGCTACAACGGCACCCTCCTGGTCAGCATGGACATCATCTCCACGACCGATCCGGTCGGCGTCGTCAACGGCATCGCGGACGATCTGCGTGCGATGCCCGGTGTCGAGACGATCGGTATGGCCACCCCCAACCGCACCGCCGACACCGGCATCGTCCAGGTCATCCCCACAACGGGAGCCACTGATCCGCGGACCAGCGAGCTCGTCCGCAATATCCGCGACCGCGCACCCGAGTGGCAAAAGAAGTACGGCGTCCCTGTGACGGTGACCGGCTTGACCGCCGGCGGCATCGACGTGTCTGACCGCCTCTCAGAAGCCCTCCTCCCGTTCGGCATCGTCGTGGTCGGTCTCTCGGTGGTGCTGCTCATGATCGTGTTCCGCTCCCTCGTGGTGCCGATCAAGGCAACGCTCGGCTTCCTGCTGTCGACCGGCGCATCGTTCGGTGCCGTCGTGGCGGTTTTCCAGTGGGGATGGCTTAAGAACGTCGTCCACCTCGAGCAGACCGGCCCGTTGATCAGCTTTCTTCCGATCATCCTGATGGCCGTGCTGTTCGGCCTATCGATGGACTACGAGGTGTTTCTGATGGCCCGCATGAAGGAGGAGTACGTCCGCACGGGCGACCCGAAGCGCGCTGTCGCCGATGGCTTCGTCGGCAGCTCGCGTGTCGTGACAGCGGCGGCCATCATCATGCTCGCGGTCTTCGCCGCTTTCGTTCCCGAGGGCGATCCCAACATCAAACCGATTGCCTTCGCCCTCGCGATCGGCGTCTTCGTCGACGCCTTCCTGATCCGGATGCTGTTCGCGCCGGCTGTGCTCGAGCTGTTCGGCCGCCGCGCGTGGACGCTGCCAGCGTGGCTCGACAAGCTCCTTCCCCATGTCGACGTCGAGGGCGAGGGCCTGCACCACCGCGTCGAGCTCATGGCGTGGCCGCGTCCCGACTCCACGGCCGCCATCACGGCTGCAGCCATCACGACCAGCGGACCTGAGGGCCCCGTCTTCAACGATGTGTCGGTCGAGGTCGAGGCTGGCGACTGGCTCATCGTCCATGGGCCGAATGGCGCGGGCAAGACCGCGTTGCTGCTGACATTCGCGGGACGGATGGCATTCGACACCGGGCGTCTGCGCGTCAACGGCTTTCTGCTCCCGCAGGAGACATCCGCGGCCCGTCAGTCGGTCGCACTCGCAGAGCTGCGCGGCGTCAACGACCTCGAGGACAATCTGACCGTCGATCAGCACATCGCCGAGCGATTGTCGATCAGGTCCTTCGGCCTGTGGGTCAGCCGCAGCCGGCTCGGACCGGTGCGCGACTCGCTCAACAACGCACTCGATGTCGCCCATGAGCAGGCCGGCCAGCCCTTCGAGCCGGTCGATGGATCGGCTCTCGTGTCATC
>JBBSSC010000082.1:0-8154 GCA_038242465.1 Propionibacteriales bacterium
CGGAGACGACGGCCTCGTGGCGCGATCTCGCCCCGAGCCGAGCCATCGCGCTGCGCAGATAGCTCTTGACCGTCTCGGCCGACAGCCCGAGGCGAGCGGCGATCTCAGCATTACGACAACCCGCCGCGACGAGCGATACGACATCGAGCTGACGGGCCGTCAACGTCACGCCCGTGGTGGCAGCGTCATCACGGATGAGGACGGCCTCCATGCGCTGACGGGTCAGGGGATCGGATGTCTGACGGGCGATCAGGCGCAGCTCGGCGAAGGCATCTCGCAACCGTTGCAGCTCCGACGTCTCGTCGCCGGCCTGGGCGAGATCTCGCTCGAGCCGGACCCGGCGCACGACCTCATCGCGCACCTCCAGCTCGGTGGAGACCTTGCGCGCCTCGGCCGAGAGAGACTCCAGCATTGTGGGCGAGAGCGGTTCGCCGCTGCGCGATCCGGCATACAACAGCCCCCTCACGGCATCGCGGACCACGAGGGGGACGACCGCCAGGAAAGTGATCTTCTCGCCGAGGATCTGCCGGTCGTACTCATGCGTGATGTCTCGCGACGATGCGTAGTCGTGAACGAAGGCGGGCCGACGGCTCAGCCACGTCTTGCCGCCCAGGCCGCACGACGGACGGATCGTGAGCGTGCCCAGATCGTCGGTGAACTGACCGAGGGTCAGCGTCACGGGTACTTCTTCGTCTCGACGCAGGCCGCCAAAGACCAGCGGCACCTCGGCGTCACGCCGAAGACGTGCGGCAGCCGACCGCAACAGCTCAAGATCGTCCGTCCGAGCATCGACGCTCACCCCGCACCCCCTTTCGGGGCTAGGAAATCTAGCCGTCCCGCACCAGCATGTGCGGTAGGACACATCAAGTGTGTCACGCCAGCCACCCGCGCCACCCCACCCAGCGACCAGGGTCGCGCCGAGAAGGAGCAGCCGTGAACGAGCAGAACATCAGCAGCCTGTCGCACGAGGACCGGACCTTCGATCCCCCGGCAGAGCTCGCGGCCCATGCGAATGTGAAGGCTGACGTCTATGAGACCGCTGCCGCCGATCCCGTCGCCTTTTGGGGGGAGCAGGCCAAGCGCCTCGACTGGGGCACGCCGTTCACCGAGGTGCTCGACTGGTCCGATGCGCCGTTCGCGAAGTGGTTCGTCGGCGGCACGCTCAACGCGGCCTACAACTGCGTCGACCGTCATGTCGAGGCCGGCGACGGCGACAAGATCGCGCTGCACTTCGTGGGCGAGCCCGCCGACGACACCCGCGACATCACGTACGCCGAGCTCAAGGACCTCGTGTCGCAGGCCGCGAACGCGCTGATCGACCTCGGCGTACAGACCGGCGACCGCGTCGCGATCTACCTGCCGATGATCCCCGAGGCCGTCATCGCGATGCTCGCCTGCGCGCGTCTCGGCGCCCCGCACACCGTTGTGTTCGGCGGCTTCTCCGCCGATGCGCTCAGCAGCCGCATCCTCGACTGCGAGGCCAAGGTCGTCATCACGGCCGACGGCGGCTACCGCCGCGGTGCCCCGTCCGCGCTCAAGCCGGCCGTCGACGAAGCGCTGCAGAAGTGCCCGGACGTGACCGGCGTGCTCGTCGTGCGCCGCACGGGCCAGGACGTCGATTGGACCGAGGGTCGCGATGTCTGGTGGCACGAGACCGTCGACCAGGCATCGACCGATCACACGCCCGAGATGTTCGACGCCGAGCACCCGCTCTACGTCATGTACACGTCGGGAACCACCGGCTCGCCCAAGGGCATCCTGCACACGACGGGCGGCTACCTCGTCCAATCGGCCTACTCGTTCTGGGCGGTCTTCGACTACAAGCCCGACGACATCTACTGGTGCACCGCAGACGTCGGCTGGGTCACGGGCCACTCCTACATCGTCTACGGACCGCTGGCCAACGGCGCGACACAGGTGCTCTATGAAGGAACGCCCGACAGCCCGCACAAGGGTCGCTGGTGGGAAATCATCGAGAACTACAAGGTGAGCCTGTTCTACACGGCTCCCACGGCCGTGCGGACGTTCATGAAGTGGGGCGAGGACATCCCCGCGAAGCACGATCTCTCGAGCCTGCGCATCCTCGGCTCGGTCGGTGAGTCGATCAACCCTGAGGCCTACATGTGGTACCGCGAGCACATCGGCGGCAACCGCACCCCGATCGTCGACACGTGGTGGCAGACCGAGACGGGCGCCCACATGATCAGCCCCCTGCCGGGTGTCACCTCGGGCAAGCCAGGATCGGCCATGACCGCGATCCCCGGCATCTGCGCGGAGGTCGTCGACGATGCTGGCAAGCCCGTCGAAAACGGCGAGGGCGGATATCTCGTCATCACCGAGCCGTGGCCGTCGATGCTGCGCGGCATCTGGGGCGACCCGGATCGCTACAAGGAGACCTACTGGTCGCGCTGGCCCCAGTACTACTTCGCGGGTGACGGTGCCCGCAAGGACGAGGACGGCGCCATCTGGTTGATGGGCCGCGTCGACGACGTCATGAACGTCTCGGGCCACCGGCTCTCGACGACCGAGATCGAGTCCGCGCTCGTGTCACACCCCAAGGTCGCCGAGGCGGCCGTCGTGGGCGCCACCGACGACACCACGGGTCAGGCCGTCGTGGCCTTCGTCATCCTGCGCGAGTCCGCTGGCGACGGGGGCGCAGATGTCATCGCCGAGCTGCGGACGCACGTCGGCAACCAGATCGGCCCCATCGCCAAGCCGCGCACCATCATGGTTGTGCCCGAGCTGCCCAAGACCCGCTCGGGCAAGATCATGCGGCGCCTTTTGCGCGACGTCGCCGAGAATCGCGAGGTCGGCAGCACCACCACATTGGCCGATGCCGGCGTCATGGACCTCATCACGAATGGGATGCAGGCCGCGAAGGACGACGACTGACGACCACTGAACTGCGGGCGGGACCGGTTCACTTGTAGGCTCGCTGACATGACCTCCCAGGATGAACCGACGATCGGCCGGCTGGTCGGCGACGCTACCCGAGACATCGCCCTTCTGGTCCAGACCGTGATCAAGCTGGCCAAGAGCGAGATGCGTGTCAGCGTCAAGGCCGGCGGCATCGGTGCCGCAATGATGGCTGTCGCGGCGTTCTTCGGCCTGCTGATCATCATCATGCTGTCGATCTCGATCGCGTACTTCTTGGTCATGGCCGGTCTCGACCCCGCGTGGGCGTTCCTGATCGTCGCGGGCGCTTACCTGCTGCTGGCCGCCCTGCTGATCCTCGTCGGGGTCAAGATGCTCAAGAAGATCCGCGCTCCCGAGAAGACCATCGCGGCGGCCAAGGAGATCCCGGCCGCGCTCAAGGGCCAGCACACCGCCGACGTCGTCGTCTAGCGCCTGCTGCTGACAACGTGACCGGCCAGGCCAAGCAGGATGGCCGCGAAGCCGACCATCGCGATGGGTTCGAGCCAGCCCAAGAGTGAGTCGGCACCCCGCTCGACAAGCAGCCGCTGAACCGATCGCGCGAACTCCGAGGCCTCCGACGAATCGTCGATCAGGCGCGGCGTCACGACGGACGTCAGGAGCCGCAGCAGCCCCGCGACGGCCAAGGCCCCGAGCCCGAGCCCCGCGAGCGCCAGGCCGCGACTGCGGGCCGCGAGGACGCACACTGCGGCGGCCAGCACGACGATCATGAGGCCGACCAAACCGTACGTCCGCGACTCGGCGACCCAGCGGAGCTGTCGTCGATCGTCCGCGGTGCCCAGCTGGACCTCGAGCTTCGAATCGACCTGCAGCGAGACCGGCAGCCGGTCGCCGACCCGGTCTGCGACGAAGTTCGCCATCGGAGTGACGTCGACGAGGATCGGACCGGTCGCGTCGCCGAAGGCCGAGCGGTGCAGGCTGACCTGTGTCCCCTGCCAGGCCTCGATGAAGCCCGGCTGGTTGGTGGCAGTCCGGGCGACCGCGGCCAGCGTCGTCGTCGCGAGATCCTGCAGACGTCCCGGCAGCATCCCGCGTTGCACGGACTCATCGGCAAGATAGGCCGCGAATGCGCCTTGCATGTCATTGTCGGTCGCGAGCTCGCTGCTGAACTCGACGTAGCCCGCCTCATCCGCGACATGGACCGAGATCCACAGGATCGGCACCGTCACGATCGCGACGACCGTCGCGAGGATCCCGGCGATGACTGCAGACAGCGATCTCATGCGCACTCCCCCGTCGAGACGGCCTTCGTCGCCGTCGCGCCCCGGCGTGCATCGTCAGCTACCTGGTCGGCCGTCAGCGCGTAGCCCGTCGACTGGTTTGACACCGAGGCCGCGAAGATCACGCCGAGCACCTTCCCGGACTCGGACACCAGGGGCCCGCCGGAGTTGCCCGAGCGCACGAGGCCGCGCACCGCATACGTCTCTCGCACGACTTGGCCGCGGTCGTAGATATCGGGGCTGCGCAGCCGCATCTCGTTGCGGATGCGGGCCGCGCGGGCGTCGAAGGGACCATTCTCGGGGTAGCCGAGGATCGCGGCGGCCTGTCCGGCCTTCGCGCCCTTGTCGAATGCCAGCGGCCGCAGGTCGAGCCCGTCGACGGCAAGCACCGCGACATCGAGGTCCTTGTCGAATAGCACGACGCGCGTCGGCACCCGGCGGTCGCCGACCACGATCGACGGTGAGCGCACACCCGCGACGACGTGCGCATTGGTCATGATCCGTCCGTCGGCGTACGCGAATCCCGAGCCCTCGATACCGCGGTCGCACGTGGCCTGACCCAGGATCTTCACGACACTGGCGCGAGCGCGGGTGACGCCGCGGCTGGCCAGCGTCGCCTCGTCTGGCGGATCGACCTGCGTGATGTCCTCGGAGTCGAAGGGATCGATGTAGCGGGGAAACAGGTTGGAGTCGAGGACCTCGTTGAACGATCGCAGCACCGAGGTGGCCTGCGGAGGCATGACCCGGTCGACGCGCTTCAGGATCGAGGACTCACGCGATGCCGTCGACAGATACGGGATCGAGGTCCCGCTGACCGAGTAGCCCAACGCCCACGACGCGGCGAGTACCGCGACGATGCTCAACGCGCTGCCTGCCACCGCATCGACCCAGCGCAGCGGCTTCCAGGTCAGCCCGTTGCGCAGCACCGAGCCGATCAACGTGCCGAGCGCCTGGCCGATGGCTCCCGCGCCGACGACCAGCCCCAAGGCCAGCAGCGAACTCGACAGCGTCGGTATCCCGCCCGAAAGGATCCTCGGGACGATGGCTAGGGCCAGGAACCCGCCGATCAAGAGCCCCGTCGTGGCGATCAGGTTGACCACGAAGCCTTGGATGTAGCCCGAGATGGCGTAGGCCACCATGATCACGATGATCAGCAGGTCGAGTGAGTTCATGCGGGCAGTTCGGGCATCGGGCGGGTCACGCTGGTGTCCCAGGGCTGCTCCCAGCCGACGACCTCGAACAAGCGGGAGACGATGCCTGCTGTGAAGCCCCACAGCGGAACCGGCGTGCCGATCTCGAAAGCGGGACCCGACCAGCCGTTGGTGTGCCGGATGGTAAAACGGTTCGCAGGATCCATCAGCCCGCTGATCGGTTGATGGATGACCGTCACGACTTCTTGGTCGCTGACCGGGCCCAGCTGGGTCGGATCGCTCCAGTACGCGAGCACGGGCGTCACCGCGAAGTTGCTGGGCGGTACCCACAGGACGGGAAGGATTCCGAAGACTTCGACCGTGGTGGGGTCGAGCCCGACCTCCTCAGTCGCCTCGCGAATTGCTGTCGCCGCAGCGTCGATGTCGCCGACATCGGACTTGCCGCCGGGGAAGGCGATCTGGCCAGGATGGTTGCGCATCGTGGCCGCACGTTCGGTCAACAGGATCTCTGGGCCGTTCTCGCCGTCCGAGAAGAGCACCAGGACGGCGGCGGGTCGCGCACCGTCGGGCACCTTCGGATAGGTCGGCGAGAGCTGCCCCGCCTCGACAGACGAAGCGAGCTCAGCCAGGGGCTGCAGCCACTGCGGCAGGCTGTCGACCGTCATGGCGCCACCCCCAGATGTCGTTCGATCGCGGATGTCAGCTCGGCATAGCTCCGGAACTCCCTACGCTCCGTGGCAACTATTGTTCCCTGGGCGTCCACGAAGACAGTCTGCGGCAGAGCCACAACCTTGAGCTTGGCCTTGCTGTCCTCCTCGCTGTCGACGAGCTGCGGGTACGTGACGCCTGACAGACGCGCCAGCTCGATCGCCTCGTCAGGTGCCGGATCGCGATAGTCGATGCCGATGATCTGCAGCGCATCGCCATAATCCTGGTCGGCCTGCGCGAGCAGCGGCAGCTCCTTGCGGCATGGCACACACCAGCTCGCCCACAGATTGATGACGGTGGGAGTGCCAGCCAGGCCCGCGAGGTTCACGGCGGTCCCGCCGCCAAGGCACTCGAGGGTCAGATCGGGCAGCGCGTCATCGCCCGAGGGCGTCCCGTCGGCCTCGGGGCAGTCCTCGATACCGGCCGCCTGCTTAGCCGCGCTGAGCTCATCGGCGGCAACTGTCGGCGCGGGGCCCCCGCCGAACGTCGGCTTCGTGCTGGCGGGCTCTGACGATCCGCAAGCCGTCACCGCCGCGATCGCTAGCAGCGCCACCGCCAGGCGCGCCTTCATGCCGGGCCCTGCGTCGTGACGAGCGCCTCTGCCTCGACCGGATCGGTCGGGCCTGTGCCGTATGACGGACACCAGCGCGCGACTGGGCAGGCGCCGCAGGCGGGCTTCTTCGCATGACATCGACGTCGCCCGTGCCAGATGAGTCGGTGGCTCAGCATCGTCCAGTCCTTGCGTGGGAAGAGCGCCCCGACGGCGTGCTCGACCTTGACCGGATCGCTGGCGATCTCGCCCGGGACCCACTCGAATCGGCGCACCAGCCGGGCGAAGTGGGTGTCGACCGTGATGCCCGGGACATCGAAGGCATTGCCCAGCACGACATTGGCGGTTTTGCGTCCGACCCCGGGAAGGGTCACGAGATCTGCGAGCCGGCCGGGCACCTCCCCGTCGAACTTTTCCACGAGCACCGCCGACAGGCCCAGCAGGCTGTTGGTCTTGGCGCGGAAGAATCCCGTGGGACGCAGGATCTCCTCGAGGTCCTCCCGGCATGCGCCGACCATCGCATGGGCATCGGGATAGGCCGCGAACAGTGCGGGGGTTATCGCATTGACCCGGCGGTCGGTGGTCTGCGCCGAGAGGACCGTCGCGACCAGCAGCTCGAACGGCGTGCGAAAGTCGAGCTCGCAGCCCGCTTCAGGGTAGGTCTCCGCGAGAACCCGATGGATCTTGCGGGCCCGGCGCACGAGGGCCGTGTCCGGGACGTTCACGGCTGCAGGCACGGGCCTAGAGTACGTGGACCGGGACGTATCTCGCTCTCCGTGGCCATGTGTGGGAAACTGCGCAGGGGGCCACGCACTGTGACCCGCCGCGAAACCACCGATAGGGATGACCGTGACCGACGACGTTCTCCGCCAGGCACCGCTGTTCTCCGGCCTCGATGACGAGGTCGCTGGCGCGCTCGAGTCCTCGATGTCGTCGACGACGCTTCGCCGTGGAGAGATTCTGTTCAGCGAAGGAGACGACGGAGATCAGCTCTACGTCGTCACCGATGGCAAGATCAAGCTGGGGCGCACGTCCCCCGATGGACGTGAGAACCTGCTCGCGATCCTCGGTCCCGGCCAGATGTTCGGCGAACTGTCGTTCTTCGACCCGGGGCCGCGTTCGGCGACTGCCACGGCCGTCACCGACGTCGAGCTGATGAGCCTCGGACACGAGGCCCTGAGCCCCGTACTGAACGCCCATCCCGATGTCGCGCACGCGCTGCTCAACCAGCTCGCAGGCCGTCTCCGCCGCACCAACGAGGTCGTAGGTGACCTCGTCTTCAGCGACGTTCCCGGCCGTGTCGCCAAGGCGCTGCTCGACCTGGCTTCGCGCTTCGGTCGCCGCGCCGACGACGGCATCCACGTCAACCACGACCTCACGCAGGAAGAGCTCGCCCAGCTGGTGGGCGCCTCCCGCGAGACGGTCAACAAGGCCCTGGCCGACTTCGCGTCTCGCGGCTGGTTGCGTCTCGAGCCTCGCAGTGTCGTCATCCTCGACCTCGAACGCCTCCAGCGCCGAGCCCGCTAACCTTTTGCGGCCTACATTCTCGCGTTGAACTAAGGAATCTGGGTTCGTCCGGCCTCAGCCGGAC
>JBBSSC010000083.1:0-8135 GCA_038242465.1 Propionibacteriales bacterium
CAAATTCTTCGGGCAAGGCCACAAGTGGTCAGGGCTCGACGCCGCTCACCTCGGTATCTCGGGACGCAAGGTCACCGAGATCGCGCACACCGCAGGAAGGAGTACCTGATGGGTCGGAGCACCTTCGGACAGCACCTCTACGAGGGCCGAATCTCGTTCGACTTCGTCGGCCGCCGCAAGCTCTGGTACAGCATCAGCGCGGTGATCCTCGTACTTGCCGCACTGGCATTCGTCGTCCGCGGATTTAACTATGGCGTAGAGTTCCGCGGCGGGGTCGAGTTCACCGCTCAGGTCCAGACCGCGAACTCCGAGACATCCGACGCCATGGTCCAGGCGGTGGGAGATGCCAATGTGCCGGAGGCCGGTGACCCGACCGTGCAGACGGCCGGCTCAGACACGATCCGCATCCAGACGCGTGCGCTGACCCAGGACCAGGCAACCGCGGTGACCGAGTCGCTCAAGAAGGCCGGCGCCACCGAGGTGAGTCAGAACCTGATCGGGCCGACGTATGGCAAGCAGGTCGCCACCAAAGCGCTGACGGGACTCATCGTTTTCCTCATCGTCGTGGTGGTCTTCATCTGGGCCTACTTCCGCGAGTGGCGGATGTCCGTTGCGGCCATCGTCGCGCTCGCGCATGATCTCGTCATCACGGCCGGGGTCTACGCGCTGTCCGGATTCGAGGTGACACCTGCGACGGTGACGGGCTTGCTGACGATCCTGGGCTACTCGCTCTACGACACCGTTGTGGTGTTCGACAAGGTGCGCGAGAACACCAAGGGCATCCTGGTCTCGAACACCAAAATCTACTCCGAACAGGCAAATCTGGCGGTCAATCAGACGCTGGTCCGGTCGATCAACACATCGATCACGGCGCTGCTGCCCGTTGCGGCCCTGCTCTTCGTGGGAGCAGGCATTCTCGGTACAGGACCGCTCAAGGACCTCGCGCTGGCGCTGTTCGTCGGCATGGCCGCTGGCACCTACTCCTCGATCTTCATCGCGACGCCGTTGGCGGCACAGCTCAAGGAGCACGATCCCGCTATCAAGGCACAGACACTCCGTGTACTCGCGCGTCGGGCCAAAGAAGCCAGCGAGCCCGCGGTCGGCGCGTTGGCCACATCCGAACGTCCGGTGAGGCAGACAGCTGCCGCGAAGCGAGCGCAGCCTGCACGCAAACCCCGATCCCAGCGGGGCAAGCGGGGTTCATGACGGGGAGCCTCGGTGTGGCATGCCATGCTGAACGCAGTTGTCAGCGGCACGGGATCGTCCCGTAATCGTCGCGCGGATAGGAGCACAGATGAAGATCTCACTGACAGTGGCTGGGGTAGTCCTACTCGGCGCGTCGTTGGCCGCGTGCGGTGGGTCCGATGGAGGATCCGACGGAGCGAAGGCGCAGTCCGGAGGCGGTGACTACTGCAAGCAGCTTGAGTCGGCCAAGACGACGTTCGACAAGGTCTCTCAGAGCAATTTCGACGCCCTCGACTCGGCCATCGAGACCTTTCACAAGCTCGCCGACACCGCGCCGGTCGAGGTCAAGGCCGAGTGGCAGACGCTCGACAACGCCTTCTCCGAGGTCGAGGCTGCCTTCAAGGCCGCAGGCATCAAGATGTCCGACCTCGGCGATCTGCAGGAGGGCAAAGTCCCCAAGGGGGCCGACGTCAGCAAGCTCTCCACGCTGGGTGAGTCGTTCAGCGCCATCACCAGCGAAGAGGTCTCCAAGGCACAGGCAACAATCCAGAAGCACGGCAAGGAGACCTGCAAGGTCGATCTCGGAATGTCGTAGTACCCGCGCTTTGTAACGCCTGTTGTCCTGTACCACCTGAATGGATGGAATCGCCGTGAGCGAGCTGAAAACCCTGATCGATCGCCTAGTCCGTCCCATCGAGGACTGGCCCGAACCAGGGGTCACATTTCGTGACATCACCCCACTGCTGAGTGAGTCCTCGGCGCTGGCCGCCGTGATCGACGGTCTCGTCGAGCTCGCCGCCGAGTCGGGCCCCGTCGACGCGGTGCTGGGCATCGAGGCACGGGGATTCCTCTTCGGCCCGCTCATCGCCCAGCGTCTTGGCGTCGGCTTTGTGCCTGTCCGCAAGGCAGGCAAGCTTCCGGCTGCCTCATTCTCGACGTCGTACGACCTCGAGTACGGAACCGCGACGATCGAGATGCATGTCGACGCACTGCCGGAGAGCGCCCGCGTCCTCGTCGTCGACGACGTCCTAGCCACGGGTGGCACGCTGATCGCCGCAGCCGATCTCGTCCGTCAGGCCGGGGGAGTCGTGGCAGGCAATCTCGTGCTGATTGAGCTGCTGGCGCTTGGCGGACGCGAGCGGCTCGGACCGCTCGGCTGTGGCGCGCTCCGCTCCTACTGATAGTGCACCCTCAAGACTCCACCCTCAAGACTCCACTTAGCAAGGACGTATCAACCATGAATCCCCAACAAGTTCGCATGGTCGCCCTCGTGCTGGTCGCTATCCTCGTCCTTGGCGCGGCCGCGACACTGATCGGTGAGCTGGCCTGACCCACAGGTTGTGAACGCCCCCTGACTAGAATGTAGAGACAGTGAGGAGCGCCCGTGGCTGATCGCATCGATGCACCGCCGACCGAGTCCAAGAACGCCGACTCGGCGCCCGCTTCTGCGCGCGTCCGCAACCGGCTGGCCCGTATCGGCGGCAGCCGCGCGGCGTCGCCCGACACGGTGCTCGACCCGCTGATCAAGGTCTACCGGGCGACACATCCCAAGGGTGATATCTCGGCCATCCAGAAGGCCTACGAGATCGCCGACCGGATGCACGCGGGGCAGAAGCGCAAGAGCGGCGATCCCTACATCACGCATCCGCTCGCGGTCGCGACGATCCTGGCCGAACTCGGCATGACGACGCCCACCCTGTGTGCCGCCCTGCTGCACGACACCGTCGAAGACACGCCCTACACGCTTGAAGAGCTGACGGTCGACTTCGGCGAGGAGGTCCGTCATCTCGTCGACGGCGTGACAAAGCTCGACAAGGTCAAGTACGGCGACACTGCCCAGTCCGAGACGATCCGCAAGATGGTCGTCGCGATGAGTCGCGACATCCGCGTTCTCGTGATCAAGCTGGCCGATCGGCTGCACAACATGCGGACGCTGCGGTACCTGCGACAGGACAAGCAGGAGCGGATCGCTCGCGAGACGATCGATATCTTCGCGCCGCTGGCTCATCGCCTCGGCATGAATACGATCAAGTGGGAGCTTGAAGATCTTGCCTTCGCGACCCTCCACCCCAAGGTCTACGACGAGATCGTGCGTCTTGTGGCCGATCGTGCTCCGTCGCGCGAGCAGTTCCTCGAGCGGGTGACTAGCGAGGTCGAGTCCGATCTGCGGCACGTCAAGCTCAAGGCGACGGTGTCGAGCCGTCCCAAGCACTACTACTCGATCTACCAGAAAATGCTGGTCGGTGGACGCGAGTTCTCCGATATCTTCGACCTCGTCGGTGTTCGAATTCTCGTCGACACCGTGGCCGACTGCTACGGCGTGCTGGGGGTCCTGCATGCCCGCTGGAATCCCATCCCGGGCCGGTTTAAGGACTACATCTCGGTCCCGAAGTTCAACATGTACCAGTCGTTGCACACGACGGTGATCGGACCGCAGGGCAAGGCCGTCGAGCTGCAGATCCGCACCTACGCGATGCATCGCCGCGCCGAATACGGTGTCGCGGCGCACTGGAAGTACAAAGAAGATGCGGCCGGCGGCGCCAAGGGCGGCAAAGGCGTCGACGGCAACGACATGCTGTGGCTCCGCGAGGTGCTCGACTGGCAGTCAGAGACTGAGGACTCTGTCGACTTCCTCGACTCGCTGCGCTTCGAGATCAACAATGCGGGCGTCTACGCGTACACCCCGCGCGGCGACCTCATTCAGTTGCCGGCCGATGCGACGCCCGTCGACTTCGCCTACGCGGTGCACACCGAAGTCGGTCACGCGTGCATCGGTGCCCGCGTCAACGGACGGCTCGTGTCGCTCGAGTCGACGCTCGAGAGCGGCGATGTCGTCGAGGTCTTCACCTCCAAGTCGCCCGATGCCGGTCCCAGCCGCGACTGGCTTGAGTTCGTCGCCAGCCCGCGCGCACGAAACAAGATCCGTCAGTGGTTCACGAAGGAGCGGCGCGAAGAGGCCATCGAGAGTGGCAAGGACCTCATTGCCAAGCAGATGCGCAAGGAAGGGCTTCCGCTCCACCGGTTGTTCAAGCACGAGACGCTCGCAGCGGTCGCGCAGGAGCTGAATCTCGCCGATGTGTCATCGCTGTACGCGGCGGTCGGCGAGCACAACGCCAGCCCGCAGAATGTCGTCGACCGAGTCATCGACCTGGCAGGCGGCCGCGAAGGCGCGCAAGAGGACCTCGCCGAGGCCACCAGACTGCCCGGCGTGGGTGCCAAGCGTCCTCGCAACGAGAACCGTGACGCCGGTGTCATCGTCGAAGGTCTCGACGGCGATGTCATGGTCAAGCTCGCGAGGTGCTGCACGCCGGTGCCGGGCGACACAATCGAGGGCTTCGTGACCCGTACGGCTGGCGTGTCGGTGCACCGCACCGACTGTGTTAACCTGATCGCTCTGCGCAGCCAGCCTGAACGGCTCGTTGCGGTGCGCTGGGCGCCTACGGGCACCAGCACCTTCCTCGTAGCGGTGCAGGTCGAGGGGCTCGATCGTCCGCGACTCCTCAGCGACATCACCCGAGTCATCTCCGACCAGCACGTCAACATCCTCTCCGCGTCACTGTCGACCGGCCGCGATCGCGTCGCGAAGTCAAAATTCACCTTCGAAATGGCCGATCCGAAGCACCTGGGCCACGTCCTCAGCGCCGTCCGCACAGTAGAGGGCGTCTTCGACGTCTACCGTCTCACCCAGTAACGCTTGACTGGCCCCGCTGACGAGGTGGTTACTGCCCCTCGACGAGGGAGTTATCGGCCGATTCCCCACCAGCGGGACAGCGGAGTCATTCCAAGAAGCAGTCCCAGCTCGTGCTCGAACGAAGTGTCGTCGCCAAAGATGCGTTCACGATTGCCGAGCACCCATCTCCAGCCGTACACGTCGGACAGGTATCCACGACGATCTTGGTCGTGCGTCCGATGCTGCTCATCGGAGTGGAACTCCCGACCGTCGTACTCAGTCCCGATCAGCCGGTCAGGATACGGCAGGTCGATGAAGAACGAACGGCCGAAGTCGTCGACAATCTCGAACTGAGGCTCTGGCGGGGGGAAGCCGGCGTCGAGGATCCGAAGACGCTGCCAAGACTCGCCCGGAGACTCGGTCCGGGGTTCGATGAAGGCCGCGAGACTCCGGGCCTGGACGATGCCCCGATAACCCTTGAGCCGCGCCACATACTCAACGACCTCTTCGGGACTTACGAGTCCGGCGTGGGCGAAGCTGTCGGCGGCCGCGAGCGCGTACGGCCGGTACATCTTCCTGAGCAGGTCGGAGACGGTCCGCAGGGGAGTAGTGACGTGGACGCCATCGAGGAAGTCGATGTCATCGGGCGTGATGATGGCCTGCCTGCCGCGTGTGCGTGGATGCTCGACACGGCTGTGACCGTGACGGACGACCATGGCGGGATCGAAGTTGTGCCGGCCGCCAGGTGCGAAGACCTCGAGTCCATGTAGCCATGCCGCGGTCTCGTCGCACACCACGGCGTTGTCCGGGGCCACGAGCGACATGGCTCGCAGGCGGCCGTTGCGGGAGTCGGGGACGCGCGCGTCGACATAGACGTCGCGAAACTCACGCCGGAGGTGCCCTTGCTCTACGAGTAGGCGAAGCATCTTCGGCGTTAGCCCGACGAGGTGGGGAACGCTTCCGCGAAATGGGAAGCCGTCATTGACAAGATCTGACATCCTCCGGTTCTAGTCCGGACGCTGCCGATCGTCGAGCCGGTCGTCCACAGGAGGGCAGTAACCCCCTCGTGAGGGGGCAGTAACCCCCTCGTGAGGGGGCAGTAACCCCCTCCTCAGCGGGGAGGGGGTTAGGAGAAGTCGGCTTGGGCTTTCTTGGCCATCTCTAGGAAGGCTTCCTTGGAGGCCAGGTCTTCCTTGAGGTTCTTCGCCTTTTGCTTGTCGCCCTTGGCCTCGGCGGCCGCGATCTTCTCGGCCACCTCGTCGATAGCGCGCTGGAGCTTGCCGATCATGTCGTCCGCCCGGGCGGACTTCTCCGGATCAGTCTTCTTCCAAACACTGTCGGTCGCATCCTTGATGGCCTGTTCGACCTTGCGGATGCGTGCCTCGAACTCACCGATCTTGGCGCGCGGCACCTTGCCTGCAGCCTCCCAGCGATTGGCGATGTCGAGCCATGACTTGCGGGCGGCCTCGACATTCTTGATCGGCAGCAGCTTCTCGGCGTCGGCGAGGATCTCGAGCTTCTTCTCGGCATTGACCTCGTACTCGGCGTCGAGCAGCGAGTTGGCCTCGTCGCGTGCCGTAAAGAAGGCATCCTGCGCGCCGCGGAAACGCTTCCAGAGCTTGTCCTCGACGTTGCGAGGCGCGGATCCAGCCTTCTTCCACTCCGTCATCAGATCGCGGTACTTGCCGGCCGTCGGACCCCACTCGGTCGACGTCGACAGTGCCTCGGCCTCGGTGATGAGCTTCTCCTTGATGATCTTCGCGGCATCGCGAAGAGTCGACTGCTCGCCGAAGTGGCTCTTGCGGCGTCGCGTGTAGGTCGTGCGTGCCGAGCTGAAGCGGTGCCACAGCTCGTCGTCGGCCGACTTGCTCAGCCGCGGCAGGGCCTTCCACTCATCCAGCAGCGCGCGCAGCTTGTCGGCGCCTGCCTTCCAGTCATTGCCGGCGGCGATCTTCTCGGCCAGCTCGGCAATGCGGGTTTTCTCGATCTGCGCCTCGGCGACCTTGGCGGCGCGCTCGACCTTGCGGGCCTCACGCTGCTCGTCGATCGCGGGCTGGAGGTCGTCGAGCCGCTTGGTCAGCGCGTCGAGATCGCCCATGGCCTGGGCGTCGACGAGAAGTCCGCGCACCTTCGTGACGGCCTTGGCCGCATCATCGGGGGAGACGGTGCCACCCTTGAGACGCTTCTCCAAGAGGTCGACCTCGACCTCCAGACCTTCGTAGCGACGGACGTACAGCGACATCGCCTCGACGGGGTCACCGCCGGGCCACTGGCCGATCAGTCGTTCACCGTCGGTGGTCTTGACGTAGACATTGCCGTCATCATCGACACGACCCCATGGGTTCGTGGGCGCAGAGCTCATGGGCGACAGTCTAGGTGCAGGCTCACTCTTAGCGTGTCACCCGCCTCGCGTACCCTGTCGGACGTGCTTCTCACGTCATTTTCGGCCGGTCCGCTGCAGGCCAACTGCTATCTCGTGTCGCGCGGCCCGGGCACGGGTTGCGCGATCATCGACCCCGGCATGGATGCACTTGAAGGCATCGCTCAGGTCATCGCCGAGCACAACCTGACGCCGGCCGCAGTCCTCATCACGCACGGCCACTTCGACCACATGTGGAATGCGCAGGACGTCGCCCGTGAGCACGGCTGCCCGGTCTGGATCCATCCCGCCGATCGCCACCTCCTGACCGATCCGATGGCCGCGATCTCCGGCGAATCGGCAGCGATGCTGCGAGCCCAGCTGGGCATCGTCGACGTGCCCGAGTTCACCGAACCGGCAGACGTCCGCGATGCCGTCGACGGTGCCGAGATCGAGGTCGATGGGCTGACTTTCACGGTCGATCACGTGCCGGGTCACACACCTGGCACGGTCTTCTACCGCGTCGACTACGACGGGCCCGAAGACGTCTCGCAGGTCATGTTCTCCGGCGACTTCCTTTTCGCGGGCTCGATCGGCCGCACCGACCTGGCCGGCGGCTCGCATCCCGCGATGCTCGAGTCCCTGCGTACCCGCGTCCTGCCGCTCGCGGACGATGTCGTCGTCCTGCCCGGCCATGGCGGGCAGTCGTCGATCGGCCGCGAACGCGCCACCAACCCCTTTCTTGCGGAGCTGATGTCCTAATGGCAAGCAAGCTGTCCGGTTTTCCGGAGTTTCTGCCGCGTGAGCGCATCGTCGAGCAGCAGGTGCTCGACCACCTACGTCGCACCTTCGAGCTGCACGGCTTCGCCAACATCGAGACGCGTGCGGTGGAGCCACTCGATGTCCTGCTGCGCAAGGGCG
>JBBSSC010000084.1:0-8087 GCA_038242465.1 Propionibacteriales bacterium
CTCCACGTCAGGATGCCCGTATCGGCGGCGTAGAACAGCAGGACGACGAGGCCGAACACGAGCACGGGACGCCACGGGAGCTCCATCCCCTTGGCCGATAGCCCGGGATCATGCTCTTGCGCCTCGATGAAGTGCGGCGCGGCCACCAGAGCCACCAGTGCCGTCACGATCGCGACGACGAGCAGCGACACCGCGAACGGGATGTCGATCTCGGCGACCCCCGCCGCATACAGCGCGCCGATGATCCCGCCGACCGACCACATCCCGTGGAAGCTCGCCATGATGCTGAATCCGTAAGCCGACTGCACCCGGACGCCCTGCATGTTCATGCCCGCATCGACGGCCCCTACGCCCAGGCCGTAGACGACGAAAGCGGCAACCAGCAAGGGAAGCGATGGCGCCACCGCGACCAGCGCGGCGCCCAGCCCGATCGTCAGAAGGGCGATCCGGAAGGCCGTGCCACTCGAGCGACGCTCCGCGATCATCCCGGCGATGACGCTGCCGGCTCCCGACAGCACGGCGACAAGGACGAGAATCCCGGTCAGTCCGGCATCGCCGATGTCGAACCGGTCCTTGATGCGCGACGCCTGTGTGACGATCGCAGCGAAGACCAGCCCTTGCAGGAAGAAGCCGGCTGCCACTGCGAATCGCGTCCGTCGAAGGTCCGTCACCCGCGTCATCGTAGGGTCCCGCGGGGGCTCGTGGTTAGCATCGGGAGGGTGAAGACCTCCAGCGCTCGCCTCCAGGGCCTCGGCATCACGATCTTCGCCGAGATGAGCGCTCTGGCCATCCGCACCGGCGCCGTCAACCTCGGCCAGGGCTTTCCCGACACCGATGGGCCCACCGGCGTCATCGATCACGCCGTCGAGGCGCTGCGAAGCGGCCACAATCAGTACGCGCCCGGCGTGGGCGTGCCCGAGCTGCGTACCGCGATCGCGCGGCATCAGCAGCGGTTCTACGGACTTCACGTCGATCCCGACACGGAGGTCGTTGTGAGCACCGGCGCGACCGAGGCCATCGCGGCAGCCCTGCTCGGGCTCGTCGATCCCGGCGACGAGATCATCGTGCTGGAGCCGTACTACGACTCCTATGTCGCGATGATCCAGATGGCCGGCGGCATCCGCTGTCCCGTCACGTTACGCGCCCCAGACTTCCGTCTACCCATCGATGAGCTGCGTGCGGCAGTGTCGCCGCGCACCACCGCGATCCTGCTGAACTCACCGCACAATCCGACCGGCACCGTGCTGCGCCGCGAAGAGCTTGACGCGATCGCGGAGATCGCGATCGAGCACGATCTCGTCGTGATCAGTGACGAGGTCTATGAGCACCTGACGTTCGACGGAGTCCCCCACATCCCGATCGCGACCCTGCCGGGGATGGCCGAGCGCACTTTGACGATCTCCAGCGGCGGCAAGAGCTTCTCGCTGACGGGCTGGAAGATCGGCTGGGCCACCGGACCGGCCCCACTCGTGCAGGCCATGGTCGGCGTCAAGCAGTTCCTGACCTACACCTCGGGTTCTCCCCTGCAACCCGCGATCGCCCACGCACTCGGCGCCGACGACGCCTACTTCACGGACTTCACCGCTCGCCTGCAGTCGCAGCGCGATCTGCTGTGCCATGGCTTGGCCAACCTCGGATTCGAGGTGTTCGTGCCTGAAGGCACCTACTTCGTGACGACCGACATCCGTCCGCTCGGATTCGACGACGGCGTCGCATTCTGCCGCCAGCTGCCCGAGCGCGCCGGGGTCGTCGCGATCCCGCACGAGGTCTTCTACGACGACCGCGCCGCCGGACGTCCCCTGGTGCGCTGGGCCTTCTGCAAGCAACCCGCCGTCATCGCCAAGGCGCTCGACCGGCTCGCCACGCGCCTTCACAGGGTGGGCCCAGCCTAGTCGATGCGTGAATCTGGGTTCGTCCTCCCAGGACAGGACAAACCCAGATTCACGCGGGGCTAGCGCCAGCCACGACGCTCACATGCTTGTGGCGTCCTGTACCTCTCCGACGAGCTCTTCGATGATGTCTTCGAGGAAGAGGACACCCGTCGTCGAGCCGTCCTGATCCAGCGAGCGCGCGACGTGGCCGCCGGTACGGCGCATGAGCCCGAGCGCATCCTCCAGATCGGCGTCGCGGTAGGTCGACGTCAAACGGCGGATGCGCTTGGCGGGGACCGGCGACGTGAAGGCATCTCCGATCGTGAGGTCCATGACGTCCTTGAGGTGCAGGTAGCCGACCGGCGTATGGTCGGCACCGGCCACGACGTAGCGCGAGAAGCCGTGCTCGGCCACGGCGCGCTGCACGTCCTCGGGCGTGGCGTTGAGCGGCAACACAACCATCTGCGCCATCGGGACCTCCACGTCGGAAACCTTCTTGGCGCTGAACTCGAAAGCGGCCGTGAGGGTTCCCGAAGTGTCGTCGAGCACGCCTTCACGCGTCGACTGGATGATGATGTTGGCGACCTCGTCGAGCGTAAACGTGCTATTGGCCTCGTCCTTGGGCTCGACCTTGAACAGCCGCAACACCGCGTTCGCGACCCAATTGAGCGAGAAGATCACCGGATTGAAGATCTTCGACACCATGACCAGCGGCGGCGCAAGGATCAGCGCAGCACGGTCGGGCACCGAGAACGACAGATTCTTGGGCACCATCTCGCCGAACACGACGTGCAGGAACGTCACCACGGCCAGGGCCACGATAAACGCGATGACGCTGATCGCCTCAGGCGTCAGCGAGGTGACGCCCAGCGGGATCTCGAGCAGGTGGTGGATCGCGGGCTCGGAGACATTGAGGATCAGCAGCGAGCAGATCGTGATGCCGAGCTGGCTCGTGGCCAGCATCAGCGTCGCATGCTCCATAGCCCACAGCGTCGTCTGCGCGGCCTTGCTGCCGGCTTCGGCTTTGGGCTCGATCTGCGAACGTCGCGCCGAAATCACAGCGAACTCGGCTCCGACGAAAAAGGCGTTGCCGGCCAGCAGGACGACCAGCCAGATGATGCCAGGCAAGTACTCACTCATGACAGGTCCTCACGCAGCTGGTCGACGACACGATCGTGAAGTGCCACCGAAGTGAGATCCTCCACAGCGTCGGCAGGGACGAATCGCAGCCGCTCGATGCGGCCACCGTTGACACGCTCGACCCGCAGGACACCGTCAGGCACGGCGACCTCGTCGCCGAGCTCGGCGACGCGATCGAGCTCATCGGTCACGAAGCCACCGACCGTGTCGTATTCACCGTCCTCGGGAACTTGGACGCCAGCTCGATCCAGGAGCTCATCGGGTCGCAGGGCAGGGTCGAAGACGATCGAGCGTCCGGCCCGGCGCACCTCGGTGCGTGGCCGATCGTGCTCGTCCTCGAGCTCACCCACGAGCTCTTCGACGAGGTCCTCCAGCGTCACGACACCCTCGGTGCCGCCGAACTCGTCGAGGACAATCGCGATCTGATAACTCTGGTTGCGCAGGACGCCCAGCAGCGAGTCGACTCCCATCGACTGCGGCACACGGAGCGCCTCGGTGAGCAGCTCGGCGACGCCCACGGATGCCTGCTCTGCCAGCGGTAGAGCGAAGGCCTGCTTGACGTGGACAACGCCGCGAACGTCATCGGAGTCCTTGCCGATGACCGGGAAGCGCGAGTAGCCGCTGCTTCCGGCCAACGCGATGACGTCTGCGGCAGTGGCGTCGATATCGACGCTCACCATCTGCACACGTGGTGTCAGGACATCGGCTGCGGAACGTTGCGAGAACCGCAGCGTACGACCCAAGAGAGTCGCATGATCTTGATCGAGGACGCCCGCGAGCGCGGATCGCCGCACCAGGGAGCCAAGTTCTTCGGCGGTGCGAGCACCCGAGAGCTCTTCTTTCGGTTCGACGCCCAGCGAGCGGATCACGGCGTTCGCGGTGTTGTTGAACAGCAGGATCAGTGGCTTGAGCACCGCGGTGAAGGCAATCTGGAAGGGGATAACGATCTTCGCGGTGGCCAGCGGGACAGCGAGCGCGAAGTTCTTCGGCACGAGCTCGCCGATGATCATCGAGAACAAAGTCGCGAGCAGCACGCCGATCACGGCGCCGACACCCGAGACGGCTCCTTCCGGTAGTCCGGCAGCCTCCAGCGGTTCACGCAGCAGCGAGCTGACCGCCGGCTCGAAGGTGTAACCCGTGAGCAGCGTCGTCAGCGTGATGCCGAGCTGTGCGCTCGACAGGTGCGTCGAGGTGATCTTCAGCGCCCGGATGGTCGGGCCGAGTCGCTTCTCGCCGCGCTCCTGGCGCGCCTCCAGCTCATTGCGGTCGAGATTGACCAGCGCGAACTCCGAGGCCACGAACAGCCCGGTGCCCACCGTCAGGACGAGGCCAATGGCCAGCATGCCCCATTCATTCATCTGTGCTCACCCCCTGCAGCAGGCCTGAACGTGTCGGGCGGGCGGGGGTGCAGGTACTCGCAGGCGGAGGGTCATCCATGATGCGAGAAATTCTACGGGCACCCTGGTTGATCGTCGCCAGCCGGAGGCGGACGCGAGCGTGGGGGCCGGGTTGGACCGAAGAATCTGGGTTTGTCCGGCCAGAGGCGGACGAAGCCAGATTTTCCGGTCCCCTCGCGTCCTCGTCAGCGTGCCGGAGGCGGCAGCGGCGGGAACACCGGGCCGCCGCCGAACATCAATCGCGGCGAGATGGGGCGGCCACCGTTCGGTTCGCTGACCCCATATTCTTCCGCGATCTCGGCGGTGATCAGCGCCGTCCCAGTACGCCCTATCAGGTCGGCGTCGGCCAGCAGGGCGGCGATCACGCGGCCCTGCAGCTCTGGGCTCTCGGCGTCTGCCACGGCCACGCCGGCGATCTCGTTGACGCCGCTGGCGAGCAGCTGCTCGGTCCGGACGAGTCCGGGCCACAGCGAGAGCACCGTGACGCCGTGGGGACGCAGCTCCAGGGCCATGTCGTGGGTCATCTTGTCCAGGCCAGCCTTCGACATCCCGTACAGCGTCGAGTGCAGGTAGGCCCGCGCACCGACCGAGGAGATGTTGACGATGACACCCGATCCTCGGTCGACCATCCGCGGGGCGACCGCGTGGGCAGCTACCCAATGCGTTCGTAGGCCCAGGCCGATCAGCGTGTCCCAGTCCGAGAGCGGACGCTCCCAGAATCGCTCGGGTTGCAAGTGATTCATGCGAGGGCCGGCCCAGACGTTGTTGACCAACAGGTCGAGCCGATTCTCCGTCCCCCACACCTCGTCGACGATCCGGGCGACGTCCGCGTCATCGCTGTGCTCACACACGTGGGCATGCCCCGTGCCGCCGGCCGCCTGGATGCGGTCGATCGTAGCGGCGAGTCGCTCCAGGCTGCGCCCCGTCACGTGCACAGTCCACCCGGCCTCGGCAAGACCGATGGCGATGCCTTGGCCCACGCTCCGGGAAGCGCCGGTGACCAGGGCGACGCCAGGCTCTCCTGCATTCACGACAGCGTCTCGACGATCTGGTGGCCGTCGGGCAGCGGCTTCACGAGCGTCCACAGCATCCTGACCTGGCAGGAGCGGATTCTCCACTGACCATCCTCGACCTCATAGCGGTCGTCATACTCGATCGCACTGACCCGCTCGACTCCCTCACGCCGGTCGACCTGCCGGAACCGCAGGCTCCAGGCACCCGTGGCCTGGGTCTCGGATGTCACCTCGATGTCCTCTTGCAGACCGTGGTGCATGTCGAGGATGTTGTACGCCCCATCGACTCGCTCGAGCGCGACGCGTCGATAGACCTCGGCGATCCCGTCGGCGTCCTCGAACTTCCCGATCCTGGGGCCGTAGTCGACGATCGCGCCGTGCGCCACGAAGCACTCCCGAAACGTGGCGGGCTGCTTCAGGTCACAAGCCCGCAGGTAGCGATGCTTGAGCCGCCGGATCGCTTCGACCGCCTCCAGCCGGGTGATGCGCTGCTCTAGGGTGACCTCATCGATGTGCACACGGCGAGGTTAGGTGCGGTGCGCATCACACCGAGGCCGAATCTCGATGGCCGGGATTGGCTACATCACGTTCCCCGCAGGAAGACAACAACTGCTCTCGACAACACCTTCATCGAAGTCACCGGAACCGCCACACACACCTGTGTCGGGCAAGGTCAGCTCGACGCGGGCGGCGGCCTCGTGATCGCCTGCGGTGGCCGCCACGATCGAGTCGGCTTGCTCGAATCCGGTCAGGGCGAGGAATGACATCGCTCGGCCGTAAGACTTCATGCCCACGAGGTAGAAGCCGATCTCGGGCTGGGTCAGCTCCTTTGCGCCGTGCGGATAGACGGTGCCGCACGAATGCTCATTCGGATCGATCAGCGGCGCCAGCTCGCGCGGCGCCTGAAGGCCTCACCCACCTTTGTGCGCCGGACCAGCCACGTGACCCTGGTGCCGGGATGGTCCTTGGCCACCGAGGTCACCGTCGTGTCGGAGCAGACAGCGGGGCGGGTCACTTCTTGATCTGTCCCTGCGTGGAGAACGACGGACGCGTGCGCAGCGCGACATAGACGAGTCCCACCAGGACGGGGACCTCGATGAGGGGTCCGACGACGCCCGCCAGCGCCTGGCCCGAGGTGACGCCGAAGGTGCCGATTGCGACAGCGATGGCGAGCTCGAAGTTGTTGCCGGCAGCGGTGAAAGCGAGCGTCGTCGAGCGCTCGTATCCCAGCTGCAGCATCCGACCGGCCAACATCCCGACGCTGAACATGACCGCGAAGTACGCCAGCAGCGGGACAGCGACGCGGGCGACATCCAGAGGATTGCTGGTCACCGCGTCACCTTGCAGCGCGAACAGCACCACGATCGTGAACAGCAATCCGTAGAGCGCCCACGGCCCGATGATCGGGAGAACTCGCGCTTCGTACGCCTCGCGGCCCCACCGGCGCTCCCCCAACGTCCGCGTCAGATAGCCCGCGACGAGAGGGACGCCGAGAAAGACCAGGACGCTGACGGTGATCGTGACGATGGAGAACTCGGCGCTGGTCGCGGACAGCCCCAACCAGTCGGGCAGCACCTGCAGGTAGAACCAGCCCAGTGCTCCGAATGCGATGACCTGGAACACGCTATTCACCGCGACGAGCACTGCTGCCGCCTCCCGGTCACCACACGCGAGGTCGTTCCAGATCAGGACCATCGCGATGCACCGCGCCAGGCCGACGATGATCAGCCCCGAGCGCAGCTCCGGCAGATCGGGCAGCAGCAGCCACGCGAGCGCGAACATCAACGCCGGGCCCAGAACCCAGTTCAGGACTATCGAGGCGATCAGCAAGCGCCGGTCGGCCAACACGTGACGGGTCTCGTCGTAACGGACTTTCGCCAGGACGGGATACATCATGACGAGCAGTCCGACAGCTATCGGCAGCGACACCGAACCGATCTTCACCGCGTCGAGGACATCGGCCACACCTGGCCAAACCCGGCCGAGCAAGAGGCCCGCGGCCATGGCGGCCAAGATCCAGACGGGTAGGAACCGGTCTAGGACCGAGAGCCTGCCGGCTACCGCTGGTTGCTCCACACTCGTCGTCACAGTCATCCCATCGAGGTTTGGCGATACAAAATAGTGCACAACACATCGACGGATGTCAATGCGTTGAGTAGTGTGGGGACATGGCTTCGACGGCAATCACCACGCAGATCGATCTCAGCGCCTGCTGCGCACCACTGGTCACCCAGGCGATCTCCGTCGAGGATGCTGTGAGTCTGGCCGTCAAGTTCAAGGCGCTCGGCGACCCCACACGCGTCCGCCTGCTCTCCATCATTGCCGCCCACGACGGCGCCGAAGCATGCGTCTGCGATCTGATCGAGCCGGTCGGCCTCAGCCAGTCGATGGTCAGCCACCACCTCAAAATCCTCGTCGAGGCCGGCCTGCTCAGCCGCAGCAAGCGCGGCATCTGGAGCTACTACGCCGTCGTTCCCGGAGCGCTCGAAGCACTCGCCGGAAGCCTCGCGGGAGGCGGTCGGGACTAGGGCGTGTCTCCTAAAGAGACAGGGTGTGACCGCGAGATTGTTGACTCATGTCTCGTTCTACTCTTCTCACGGACGCTCAGTGGGCCCGCATTGAGCCAGTGATGCCGTCCTCGGACGGTCAGCGTGGTCGTCCGTTTC
>JBBSSC010000085.1:0-8078 GCA_038242465.1 Propionibacteriales bacterium
CGATCGGGATGAATTTCTTCATGGAGGTCGCCAAGATGCGCGCGGCCCGTGCTCTCTGGTCGCGGTTGGTGGCCGACTTCGAGCCGTCGAACCCCAAGTCGCGCTCGCTGCGCACCCACAGCCAGACCTCCGGCTGGTCGCTCACCGCGCAGGACGTGTTCAACAACGTGCAGCGAACCTGCATCGAGGCGATGGCCGCCACCCAGGGGCACACTCAGTCGCTGCACACCAACGCGCTCGACGAGGCCCTGGCCCTGCCGACCGACTTCTCGGCCCGGATCGCGCGCAACACCCAGCTGCTGCTGCAGCAGGAGTCGGGCACGACCGACATCATCGATCCGTGGGGCGGGTCGTACTACGTCGAGAAGCTGACCCACGATCTCGCTAACCGTGCGTGGGCGCACATCCAGGAGGTCGAGAAGGCCGGCGGCATGTCGAAGGCCATCGAGGCGGGTATCCCCAAGATGCGCATCGAGGAGGCGGCGGCTCGCACACAGGCCCGCATTGACGCAGGCACGCAAGCCGTCATCGGCGTCAACACGTTCCGCCTCGCCGACGAAGACCCGCTCGACGTGCTCAAGGTCGATAACAAGGCCGTGTACGCCTCACAGATCGCCAAGCTCGAGCGTCTGCGCGCTGAGCGCAACCAGGACGATGTCGACGCTGCTCTCACGGCGCTGACCAAGAGCGCTGAGCGCGGGTCGACGTCGGATGGTTCGTTGGACGACAACCTGCTGACGCTGGCAGTCAACGCAGCGCGCGCGAAGGCGACGGTCGGCGAGATCTCCGATGCCCTCGAGAAGGTCTATGGCCGTCACCAGGCCGTCATCCGTACCATCTCAGGTGTGTACCGCACCGAAGCCGGCAAGGCGGGCAATGTCGCCGAAGTCATCAAGGCCACCGAGGAGTTCGAGAAGGCCGAAGGCCGACGCCCCCGCATCTTGGTCGCCAAGATGGGCCAGGACGGGCACGATCGCGGCCAGAAGGTCATCGTCACGGCATTCGCCGATATGGGCTTCGACGTTGACGTAGGTCCGCTGTTCTCGACCCCCGAGGAGGTCGCGCAGCAGGCGATCGACGCCGATGTGCACATCGTCGGAGTATCAAGTCTTGCTGCAGGTCATCTGACCCTTCTTCCTGCGCTAAGACAAAGCCTTGCGGCAATGGGCCGTCCCGACATCATGGTCGTGATCGGCGGCGTCATCCCGCCCGATGACGTTCAGACGCTCAAGGACATGGGCGCGGCTGCGGTCTTCCCTCCCGGCACCGTTATCGCCGATTCGGCGCTCGACCTGCTGGGCAAGCTGCGCATGACACTGAACTCGTGACGGGCGGGGCTTGATGGTCGACGTGGCAGATCTTGCCGATGACGTGCGTGTCGGCAAGCGCGCGGCTATCTCGCGCGCCATCACGCTGGTCGAGTCGAGCAGGGCCGATCACCGGGCCGAGGCCCGCGAGCTGCTGAGCATCCTCACATCCGATTCCGGGGCTGGGGGAGCGGTCCGCGTCGGCATCTCGGGTGTGCCCGGCGTCGGCAAGTCGACTTTTATCGAGGCGCTGGGCATGTATTTGATCGACGAGGGGCATCGCGTCGGCGTGCTGGCAGTCGATCCGTCGAGCGTCCGTACTGGTGGCTCGGTGCTGGGTGACAAGACCCGCATGTCGCAGCTCTCGGTCAGCCCGGATGCGTTCATCCGCCCGTCTCCGAGCGCGGGCACCCTCGGCGGAGTCGCACGGGCAACGAGTCAGGCCGTGACGGTTCTGGAGGCCGCGGGCTTCGATGTCATCTTGATCGAGACCGTCGGTGTCGGCCAGTCCGAGATCACGGTCGCCGGGATGGTCGACACGTTCTTGTTCCTGACCATCGCGCGCACGGGCGATCAGCTGCAGGGCATCAAGAAGGGCATCCTGGAGATCGCGGATGTCATCGCGGTCAACAAGGCCGACGGGGACCGCGCTCAGGAGGCCGAGGTGACGTCCAAGGACCTCGCCGGCGCCCTGCGCATGGTCTATGCCGGAACGCAGAACTGGGTGCCTCCGGTGCTGACATGCTCGGCGCTCGAAGGAACCGGCATCGACACAGTGTGGAACCGGATCATCCGGCACCGCGAGTTCATGGGCAGCAAGGGGTTGCGCGAGAAGCGGGCGCAGCAGCAGCTCGACTTCACGTGGGCGCTCGTGCGCGATGAGCTCGACCAGCGTCTGCGCACAGATCCACAGGTCGCTGCGATGCGAGAGCAGATCCGCGAAGCCGTCCTGTCTGGGGAGCTCCCGGCTGCTGCCGCCGCCGACAAGATCCTGGCGGCCTACGACGCCTGAGGTGTGACACGAGATCGTATGAAACGATCGGTCCGTGAAGCGATCTGTATCGGCCCATCTCGAGCTCTACCTGCACAGTGAGGCCGATCTGATCTTCTCGATCGCCGTCGCGCAGGGCGTGGACGTCGATGAAGCGTTCACAATCCGCTCCGCCGACAAGCAGCTCGACGCCCACGAGATCGACGGTCGCCATGGCACCCGACTGCACCGGCTGACCGGTCCGCGTGGGCCGCTCGTCATCGACTACTCGGCGACCGTCATCGGGCAAGCCGATCCCGCGCCGGTCGAGGAGCTGGACGTCATCGAGTACCGTCGTCCCAGCCGCTACTGCGAATCGGACACACTGTTCGCGACGGCGCGTTCGGAGTTCGCAGGTGCCCAGGGCAAAGAGCTGTTGGACGCCGTCAGCTCGTGGGTGGGGGAGCGATTGTCATATGTCGTCGGCGCGAGCCAGCCGATCGACGGCGCTGTCGCGACACTGCTCGCCCGCCGGGGTGTCTGTCGCGACTTCGCCCACCTCGTCGCGGCGCTGCTGCGCTCGCTCGACGTGCCGGCTCGCGTGGCGTCGGTCTATGCTCCCGGCCTGTCGCCCATGGACTTCCACGCGGTCGCGGAGGCTTATGTCGATGGGGGGTGGCATGTCGTCGATGCGACGACTCTCGCGCCGCGGGGCTCCCTGCTGCGGATCGCGACGGGCCAGGATGCGTCCGAGACGGCCTTCCTGAGCCAGCACGGCGCGGCCGTCGATTTGCGCAAGATGGCGGTTACTGCGGTGGTCGACGAGCTGCCCGATGACGACCTGACGCGGCTCGTGCAGCTGCGCTGAAGCACCCACTACATGCCGCCAGGAACGGCCGGTTCTTTAGGACTATCAAGACTAGTTACAAGGAACTAGTCCAGAGGCGAAAGTCAAGACTGCACATGTGGCGCAATGTCCGTTACGGTCATCTCAGAGGCATTGATGCTCACGCGTCACGGGCCGGCCGTCTCGGGGGGATGGCCGGCCCCTCCTTGTTTGCCGGGTTGTCCGCGTAGTCTGCTCGAAGCCCGACACCGAGGAGAAAAGAATGCCGCCGTCGCCCAAGAATCGACTGCGCGACGTTGCACGGAAGGCCCGAGGGGCCGTCGCGCCCGATGATGTCCCGCACGACTCGGACGCTGCGACGCTTCTAGGCTCGGGGCTGTTCGACCCTTGGTACTACGCACTGCAGACGGGCTTCCAGCAGGAGCCGGCTGCTGCGGCCGATCACTTTCTTCGTGAGGGGGCGGCGAGCGGATTGCTGCCCAATCCGCTGACTGACGTCGATGCGGCTGGCCTCGCACCAGACCGTGTCATCGCTGCGCTGCTCGACGGATCCGCTCGGGAGTTTCCGGTGCGCCCGATCTTCGACGACGCAGCGCTCGTCGAACAAGCGCCCGCTGCCGCAGAGCATCCGGGTGGACCCGTCGGCTTCTACCTGGAGCATGCGCACGCTGGGGCGCCCGTGCCGTTGCTGGGCCCGCGCGCATGGCCGCGCTTCGCCCAGCAGCGGCGTCAACAGGGTGCGATGCTGCAGTCGGTCATCGACGCCGGGCTGTTCGACCACGACTACTACGCGCTCCAGACGGGCCGCGCGTTCCTCAGCGAGCGGCAGGCGATCTGGCACTTTCTCGAGGTGGGGGAGTCGGGTGGAATGTCACCCCATCCGCTCTACGAGCGTGGCTGGTACCGCAGCAAGGCCGGCGTCACGATGCCGCAGACGTTCCGACACTTCCTGCGCTCGGGCCAGGTCGAGGGCGCGGCAGGCCCGCACTTCGACGGCGCGGCGTACCTCACGGACGTCCCCGAGGCTGCGCAGCATGTCGGCGGGCCGCTGGGTCACTTCCTCGAGCACGCGGCGGCTTCGACGCCCACGGTGCCTTCGCCCGACTCCGGCGTCGATCCGGTCGAGTGGGGTGTGCTGTCCGAGGCGCTGCGGCATGTCGCGGCCGGCTTCGCCACTCAGAATCTGCCCGAGGTCGCGGGGCGTGTGTCGATGCTGCTCATGACGCACCGCGAGCGTCACCTGATGCGCGCCGCGATCGACCACGCGCTTGCAGATTCTCTTACGTCACTACCTGACCGCGATGTCGAAGTCATCGTGGTCGACAACGGCTCCGACCGTGAGGTCCCTGCGATCCTGACTGCGATCTTCCTGGCCGATCCGCGAGTCCGCGTGCTGACCCTTCCGGAGCCAGCATCTCCTGCTGCTGCGATGGACCTCGCGATCGCTGCAGCCACGGGCGAGATCGCCGTCGTTATGGCGCACGACGTGCGTCCGCATGCGGGCTGGCTCGCCCCGCTGATCGAGGCGCTTGCCCGACCGGACGTGCTGGCCGTGCAGCCGCTCGTGCTCAGCGCCGATGACACGGTCTGGTCGGCGGGCATCGTCTCCCACGGTTCGCGGGTTGTGCCCGGGCATCTTCTGGCGGGGCACCCGGTTGCCGATGTGCCTGCCGACTCGCTGCGCGTCGATGCCGTGACCGCGGTGTGTCTCGCGATGAGGATGACCGATCTGGTCAGCTACGACGGCCTCGATGCGGCGTTCGGCGCGCTGGCCGATGTCGATCTGTGCCTTCGTCTGGCGGCCGAGCGGGATGGACGCTTCGAGACAGTGCCGTCATCGCGGGTCAGCCGACAGTTGCGCGTCGATCCTGCCGCTCCCGAGGGCGATCAGCTGCACTTTCTCCAACGATGGGGTGCCTCACTGCCTGATGCCCAGACCGGCCACTGGGAACAGGCGGGTCTGTCGGTCGAAGGCTGGCTGCCCGGTCCTGGACTGCCCGAGAGTCGGCGGCGCACCACGGTGTCGTCCGTCCTGGCCCGTCCGGCTGCGACTGTGTCTGCGGGGCCTGCGGCGGGGCTGCCAAGGCTGCGCTGGGCGATCAAGATCGCGGCCAAGGGCGGTCCGCTCGGCGATGTCTGGGGTGACACCTATTTCGCGGCCGATCTCGTCCGAGCCCTGCGCAGCTGGGGCCAGGACGCCTTCGTCGATCGGCGCGACGCCCACGAGCGTCCGGGCTCGGACCACCTCGACGACGTCACCCTGACGCTGCGCGGGCGCTGGCCCGCAGTGACCCAGCCGGGCGCCACCAACGTCCTATGGGTCATCAGCCATCCCGACGAGGTGCCGCGCGATGAGCTGACCCAAGGCTTCGACCTGATGTACTCGGCGGGCCGCGCGTGGGCCGAAGAGATGTCTGCCGAAACCGGGTTCGAAGTCCGCACGCTGCTGCAGGCGACCGATACCTCGCGCTTCACGCCCGACGGTGAGGCGTTGCCCGACCTCGGCACGTTGTTCGTCGGACGTACCCGCAAGGTGCTGCGCCCCATCGTGCGCGACGCGGTCGAGGCGGGCGCCGATCTCGCGATCTTCGGCGATGGCTGGGACGAATTCGTCGACGAGTCGTTCGTCCGAGCCGATCACCTCGACAACGCCGACGTGCCAGCTGCCTACCGCGGCGCGCGAATCGTCCTGAACGATCACTGGGCCGACATGGCCCGTCTGGGCTTCTACTCCAACCGACTGTTTGACGCCGTAGCATCCGGTGCGCGGGTCGTCAGCGATCCCGTGGACGGTCTGGCCGACGTCTTCGGCCAGGCGGTCCGCACCTACGAGTCGGTCGATGAGCTGCGCGAACTACTCAGTCCAGAAGCCGAGGGCTGGCCGGCTGAAGAGACGCTGATGGAAAATGCGGCAAGGATCGCAGCCAAGCACTCATTCGAGGCACGAGCGAAGACCCTGCTGGCCGACGTCCTAGAAGCCCGAGGGGTAGAACACGCCCTCCGGGCGTAAACACGCCCTCCGGGCGTAGCACCGAACCCAGAATGTCGGCGCGAATGTACCGATCCGGAATCCAGATCCATACATTTGCGCCGACATTCTCAGGTCAGCGGCCTTCAACCAAGCTGCAGCTTCAGCTCAGTTTTTGGTCCAGTCTGGATTCCAGCCTTCTACTTCGTCGGCGCGACGTGAGGCCGGGCCAGTGTAGATCGCGGACGGACGGATCAGGCGTCCGGTCCGCTTCTGCTCCAGGATGTGCGCGCTCCAGCCGGCAGTGCGGGCGGAGGTGAACATCGCGGTGAACATGTGGGGCGGGATCTCGGCGTAGTCCAGGACGATGGCCGCCCAGAACTCGACGTTGGTCTCGAGGACGCGGTCGGGACGACGCTCCTTGAGCTCCTTGAGCGCGGCCTCTTCGAGCGCGATCGCTACCTCGGCGCGGGGAGCGTTGAGCTCCTTGGCCGTGCGACGCAGGGTGCGGGCACGGGGATCCTGTGCGCGGTAGACGCGGTGGCCGAAGCCCATGAGGCGTTCGCCCGAGTCGAGCAGGCCCTTGACGTACTTGGTGGCGTCGCCGGACTTCTCGACCTCTTCGATCATCGTGAGCACGCGGGCCGGGGCGCCGCCGTGCAGCGGGCCCGACATCGCACCGACGGCTCCGGAGAGCGCGGCGGCCGCATCGGCGCCCGTCGAGGCGATGACGCGTGCGGTGAACGTCGAGGCGTTCATGCCGTGCTCGGCCGCAGAGACCCAGTAGGCGTCGATAGCCTTGGCGTGGTCGGGGTTGACCTCGCCGCGCCAGCGGGTCAGGAAGCGCTCGGTGATCGTGCCGGCCTTGTCGACCTCGCTCTGCGGGACGAACGGCTGACCGACGCCACGGGCTGCCTGTGCGACGTACGACAGAACCATGACCGCAGCGCGGGCGAGATCGTCGCGGGCCTGCACATCGTCGATGTCGTACAGCTGCTTCATGCCCCAAGCGGGAGCGGTCAGCGCTATCGCGCTCTGCACATCAGCGCGGATGTCGCCGGAGTGCACGGGGATCGGGAAGGGCTCGGCGGGCGGGAGACCGGGCTCGTACGTCCCGTCGACCAGGAGGCCCCAGATCTTTTCGAAGGGCACGCGACCGACGAGGTCGTCGATATCGACGCCGCGATAACGAAGCGCAGACCCTTCCTTGTCAGGTTCTGCGATTTCGCTCTCGAACGCGATGACGCCCTCGAGGCCGTGGTGGACTTCAGTCATACGCTGCATTCTGCCCTGCACCGATACGTTGGGCACATGGAGTCCCCTGATCTGGCGCGGATGAGATCCGAATATGCGCAGGCCGGCCTGGATGAGGCAGCGGCTGGTGATGAGCCGCTGTCGCTATTCGAGCGCTGGCTCGCCGACGCCATCGCCGCCGGCCTCGACGAGCCCAATGCCATGGCGCTGGCGACCGCGACACCCGATGGTCGTCCGTCCGTCCGCATCGTCCTGCTGAAGGGCTTCGACGCCTGCGGGCTCACCTTCTTCACGGGATATGACTCCCGCAAGGGCCGGGAGCTCGGCACCAATCCCTACGCGGCGGCGACGATGCTGTGGCATCCGTTGCAGCGTCAGGTGCGCGTCGAGGGATCGGTGACCCGCCTGGACGCGGCCGAGTCCGATGCCTACTTCGCCTCACGGCCCCGAGGTGCTCAGATCGGCGCCGTGGCCTCCCCCCAGTCGCGGCCGATCCCAGACCGTCAAGCGCTCGACGACCGGGTCGCCGAGGTCGAGCACGTCTTCGCGGGGAATAACATCACCCGGCCGCCAGTGTGGGGCGGATATCGCATCGCGGTGGAGTCGATCGAGTTCTGGCAGGGCCGCACCAATCGCCTCCACGACCGCCTGCGCTTCACAGCCACGCCTGACGCCTGGACACGCGACCGCCTCGCCCCCTAGCCCGCTGAGTGTGACGTTTTGGTCCGCGCC
>JBBSSC010000086.1:0-8030 GCA_038242465.1 Propionibacteriales bacterium
CCTCGAGTGAGTGCGTCAGCCGGTTGCGGACGAAGTCGTCGAAGCCCGCGCCCATGACCTGTGTCTTGGCCGACAGCCGCCGCAGCGCCGCCGAGTGGACAACGCGGGCGCGGTCGCGCTCGAACGGGGTGCGCCCCGAACGCTTCGGCGGCTCATCGACGAAGCGCTCCCATGCCTCGTCGCCATAGGGTCCGTCGGTCATCGGATCTGCTTGGCCATCGAGAGATCCGTCGTCTCGAATCCAGACGACTCGTACAGGCTCACGGCCGTCGTGTTGTGCGCGAAGACGTGCAGCCGCAGGACGCCCACGCTGTGATCGGCGCACCACGCCTCCGCGGCCTCCAGCAGCTCCCGGCCGAGGCCGTTTCCGCGCTCGGACTCCGCCACTTCGATGTCGTAGATGAACGTCTCCGGCGCGACCAGCGCCGGATCGGTGAACAGCCACAGCCAGCCGATCTCGCGGCCGTCGACCGTGCCGACGAACAGATCGTGCGCCGCGGTATCGACACCTTGCGGAAGCAGGGCGGCGTTCTCACGTGCCGATCGCTCGACGGAACCCTCCTCGGGCCATGTGCCAGCGTCGACCTTCTCCTGGGCATAACTAACAACCAGGCGCTCATTCCATCCCGCGAACTGCTCGGATGTCATGGGTTCGAGAATCACGGACATGGCGTCAGCGTAGTCAGGTCAGAACTTGCCGTTGCGGGGGCGCGGCTGGCAGACGGGGCACCAGTACGACGAACGGTTCATGAACGCATCGCGCCGGATGGGGGTGCCGCACCGCTCGCACGGCTCGCCCTCCTGCCCGTAGGCCTGCAGCGAGCGGTCGAAGTATCCGCTGTTGCCGTTGACGTTGACGTACAGCGCATCGAAGGACGTCCCACCCTGCGCGAGCGCGTCGCGCATGACCTCGCCGATGTGGCCGAGCAGTGACTCAATCTCCCTGGTCTTCAGGTGACGGGTGTTGCGGGCGTAGTGCAACGGCGTGCGCCACAGCGACTCATCGGCGTAGATGTTGCCGACACCTGAGATGAGCGTCTGGTCGAGGATGGCCCGCTTGACGCCTGTCTGCCGCTTGCGGATGCGTGCCGCGAACTCGGCGGGATCGAACAGCGGATCGAGCGGATCGCGGGCGATGTGCGCGATCTCGGGCGGCAGCTCGGCACCGTCCTCGCTGAAGGACATCCCGCCGAAGATGCGCTGATCGGCGAATCGCAGCTCGGCGCCATCGTCGAGGGCCAGCGTGATGCGCAGATGCCGCGGCGGCGGAGCGGCGGCCTCGGAGATCAGGAACTGCCCGCTCATGCCGAGATGGCACAGGACCGCATCGCCCTCGTCGGAAAAGTCTGTGTCGAGCTGCATCCACAGGTACTTGCCGCGCCGTGCGACACCGACGACCGTACGGCCTTCGAGGCGGTGCACGAAATCGGCCGGTCCGGCGAGGTGACGGCGCAGCGAACGTACGTCATGGACCGTCACGCCGGTGATGGTGCGACCGACGACGTGATCGGCCATGCCGAGCCGAACGACCTCGACCTCAGGAAGCTCGGGCACGTCTGGCTAGGAGGTCTCGAGGCTCGCGTTAATGGACCGCCAGGCGATCTCCGCGACCATCTGCTCGGCTTCCTTTTTGGAACGGCCCGCTCCACCGCCATACGTCAGCTCACCGATGACGACTTCGGCCGTGAAGCTCTTGTCATGATCGGGGCCCGTGCCAACCAGGACGTAGTGAGGCACGCCATGGCCGTTGTTGGAGGCAATCTCCTGAAGAGACGTCTTCCAGTCCAGACCGGCACCGAGCTCGGCCGCTGCGGCCAGCACGGGATCGAAGACCCGGTGGATGACCTCGGCGGCGCGCTGGATGCCGAACTGCACGAAGACCGCACCGAGGAGCGCTTCGACCGTGTCGGACAGGATCGAGGCCTTGTCACGACCGCCGGTCGACTCCTCGCCCCGGCCCAGACGAATGTGATCGCCCACACCAAGAGTGCGAGCGACCTCGGCCAACGCCTTGGCGCTGACCACCGCTGCCCTGAGCTTGGCCAGCTGACCCTCGGGCAGATCGGGATGATTCGTGAACAACGCATCGGTCACGACAAGGCCCAGCACCGAGTCGCCCAGGAACTCCAGGCGCTCATTATTGGGCACATTGCCGTTCTCGTACGCGTACGAGCGATGCGTCAGTGCATGCTCCAGCAACTGCGCATCGAGGTCCTGGACACCCAGGACCTCGCGCAGCGCTTCGGCGTTCGACTCAGAGATCAGAGGACCTGGCGACGCTCGCCGCGAGCTCCGTACTGTCCACACTTGGTGCACGCGTGGTGCGGCTGCACCTTGGAGTCACACGCAGGGTTGGCGCAGTCGACGATCGCCGTTGCAGTGGTCTTCCACTGCGAACGACGGTGACGCGTGTTGCTGCGCGACATCTTCCTCTTCGGGACTGCCACGATCTACTCCTTGCTGTCGTCGGACGAGGTGTCCGACTTCGACTGGTCGGCTGACGGGACTGGTTGCTCCGCCAACTGGCTCAGCGATGCCCATCTCGGGTCGATCGCCTCACCGTGTGTGTGTTCTGGGTCATCCGCAAGCCGCGCCCCACATTCGGGGCACAATCCCGGACAGTCCGGAACACACAACGGATTTTGCGGCAGTGCGAGCACCACCGCGTCCTTCAGGACGGGCTCTAGGTCAAGCAGCTCGTCTTCAAGGACATGATCCTCTTCGTCCGCCTCCTCCGGGTTGGAGGGTGCATCGAAGAGATAAAGCTCCTGGAATCCGACGGTGACAGGCTTGTCAATCGGATCTAGGCACCGCACACACTCGCCCACGGCACGTGCCGAGAAGGAACCTGTTGCCAAGATCCCCTCCATGATCGACTCGAGCCGAAACTCGAGCTTGATCGTGGAGCCCTCGGGCACGGCGTAAACGTCGTAACCCATCTCTGCCGGGGCCGAGATGGAAAGAGTTTCGGTGCGTTCGGCGCCGGTTTTGGAACCCATCTCGTGGGTATCGAAGACCAGCGGACCGGACAGCACGTTCATCAATCCATCCATGAGCACGACAAAAGATCGACCTGCGAACAAGCCGGGGTCAATCGTAACCCGCGGGGTCACGGCGAGGCCAATCGGCATCGACACTGTCGGTGCCGGGTGGGACAGTGGCGCAATGACCGAGGGCACCGTCCTGCATGCCGACCTGGATGCGTTCTACGCATCCGTCGAGCAGCGCGACGATCCCACGTTGCGCGGAAGGCCCGTCATCGTGGGCGGCGGGGTCGTGCTGGCGGCCAGCTACGAGGCCAAGGCCAGGGGCGTCCGCACCGCGATGGGTGGGCGCCAGGCGCTGCGAGTGTGTCCCGACGCGATCGTCGTGCCGGCTCGTTTCTCGGCATATTCCGAAGCCAGCCGCGCGGTGTTCGACGTCTTCCACGACACCACCCCACTCGTCGAGGGGCTCTCGATCGACGAGGCGTTCCTGGAGGTGGGCGGCCTGAGACGCATCCGAGGCCTGCCGTCGACGATCGCCTCGCAGCTACGCATCGACGTGCGCGAGAAGGTCGGGCTGCCGATCTCGGTCGGCGTCGCCCGCACCAAGTACCTCGCAAAGGTCGCCTCTGCGGTGTCCAAGCCCGAGGGGATGCTCGTCGTGCACGTCGAGCATGAGCTCGAGTTTCTCCACGCGCTGCCGGTCGAGCGACTGTGGGGTGTCGGCAAGGTCACCTCGGCCAAGCTCCACGGTGCCCGCCTGCACACCGTCGGCGATGTCGCGGAGATGTTCGAGAGCGAGCTCGTGCAGCTGCTGGGCCAGGGCACGGGGCGTCACCTGTACGCGCTCGCGCACAACCGCGATCCGCGCCCCGTCGAGATCGGACGGCGCAGCAGCTCAATGGGCGCGCAGCAGGCGATCGGCCAGGGCGATCACTCCCCCGCCGCACTCGACCTCGCACTATTGACACTCGTCGATCGGCTGACCCGGCGTATGCGCGCTGCCGGACGCACGGGGCGCACCGTGACGTTGCGGCTGCGGTTCGGCGACTTCACGCGCTCCACGTCATCCCACACGCTCGACCGTCCGACAGCCCACACGCTGACGGTGCTCGACGTGACCCGTCAGCTGCTGGCGTCCCGCGCAGGAGCCATCAAGGAGCGCGGCATCACCCTGCTCGGGGTCAGCCTGGGAGCGCTCGACGACCAGCCAGCTCAGCTGGCGCTGCCGCTCGACGTCACAAGCGGTGCCGAGCTCGATGACGCGATCGACGCCGTCCGCGACAAGTTCGGGTCGGCATCGGTGCGCCGGGCGACCCAGCTAGGCAATCGCCACGACGCAACGAATTAAGCGAACTTCTTCGTGAGCTCGTCGTTGACGAAGCCCGGGATCAAGCCCGAGACGTCGCCGCCGTGCTTGGCGACCTCCTTGACCAGGCTCGACGCCAAGAACGAGTACTCGGGCGAGGTCGGGATGAAGATCGTGTCGACGTCGGTCAGGCTGCCGTTCATCTGCGCCATCTGTAGCTCGTAGTCGAAATCGGTCACGGCTCGCAGGCCCTTCACGATCGCGTCGACGCCGTTGTCGGCGCAGAAGTCGACCAGCAGTCCCGCGAACGATGCCGTCGAGACGTTGGGCAGGTGCTTCGTCGCCTCGTCGAGCAGGTCGAGCCGCTCCTGGATCGAGAACAGGCCCTGCTTGCTCTGATTGACCAACACCGCGACCACGACCTCGTCGAACAGCCGCGCGGACCGCTCGATGATGTCGAGGTGACCGTTCGTCACGGGGTCGAAGGAACCAGGACACACAACCTTCGTCATGTCAGTGACCGTACCGCAGCGCCTCAGCGCCCATACGAGAGTGTTGTCTCGCCGTACTTCTTGCTCCGCAGACCCTCGACGCCGTCGGGCCAGACGAAGGGATCGCGGGTCGAGCGCTCGACCACGAACAGTGCCTCGGGCGCGCCCCGCTCCTTGAGCTGACGCACCAGTTCGGCGACCGACTCGGTCGCGAGCGCATAGGGCGGATCGACGAATACGAGGTCGAAGTCGGTGCCGATCGGCGCCTCGACGAAGACGGCGGCCTTCATCCGTGCGACTGATGCGTTGACACCGAGCTCGCGGATATTGCCCTTGATGACCTTTGCCGCCTTGGCATCGCTCTCCACGAACTGGGCGAAGTCGGCGCCGCGCGAGACCGACTCGAGACCCAGCGCCCCCGACCCCGCGAACAGATCGAGCACGCGCAGGCCGGCGAATCCCCCGAGCTCGGACTCCAACGACGAGAACAGCGCCTCGCGCACCCGGTCGCTCGTGGGACGGGTGCCGTCTCCCTTCGGTGTCTGGATACGTCGTCCGCCGTGGGTTCCGGCGATGATGCGGGTCATGTGCGCTCCAGATAGTCGGCTTGCTCGGAGTGTTCGAGCTCGTGGACGGCGGCCGCGAGGCTCGGGTGAGCTGCAAGCGTGGGATCGGCGGAGACCAGCGCATCGGCCGCCGCTCGCGCCACGTCGATGACATCGCCGTCCTTGACGACCGACAGCAGCCGCAGGCTCGACCGCAGGCCAGACTGGGCCGCGCCGAGCACATCACCCTCGCGCCGCAACTCGGCGTCGAGGCGGGACAGCTCGAATCCGTCGTTAGTCGACGCGACGGCGTCGAGGCGCTCCCGCGAGGGCGCGTCGCTGTCGGCCGAGGTAACGAGAAGGCACAGGCCGGGCTCGGAGCCACGCCCGACGCGCCCGCGCAGCTGGTGCAGCTGGGAGACGCCGAACCGGTCGGCGTCCATTACGCCCATGACCGTGGCATTGGGCACGTCGACGCCGACCTCGACGACCGTCGTGGCAACGAGCACGTCGATCGAGCCGGACGAGAAGGCGCTCATCGCGGCATCCTTGTTGTCGGCGCTCATGCGTCCGTGCAGGGTGCCGACGCGCAGGCCGTGCAGCGGCCCACCGGTCAGCTCTTCGTATAGCTCGACGAGGGACTGTGTGTCGCTCTCGGAGGACTCGTCGCCGATGCGTGACACCACGACATAGGCCTGACGACCCTTCGCGACCTCTTCGCGCAAGCGCTGCCAGCCGCGCTCGAGCCACGCCGGCTTCTCGGTGCGCGGGACCACCGTCGTCTGGATGGGCTGACGACCTGCGGGCAGCTCGCGCAGCGTCGAGACCTCGAGATCACCGAAGACCGTCATTGCGATGGTGCGCGGGATGGGTGTCGCGGTCATGACCAGGACGTGGGGCTTGACGTCGGCGCGGTCGACGAGCGCCGCACGCTGCTCGACGCCGAAACGGTGCTGCTCGTCGACGACGAGGAGGCCCAGCTCGGCGAACTGCACATGATCTTGGATCAGGGCATGCGTCCCGATCACGATGCCGGCCTCGCCCGAAGCCGCGTCGAGCAGCGAGGCATTGCGGGCCTTGGCCCCCATCGACCCTGTGAGCAGCCGGACGCGCGTGGCTCCGTCGGCACCACCAATCATCCCGCTCAGCGCAAGATCGCCGAGCATCGCCGTGATCGCGCGAAAGTGCTGATTGGCGAGGACTTCGGTGGGTGCCAGCAGGGCGGTCTGCGCACCCGCATCGACGACCTGCAGCATCGCCAGCAGCGCCACGATGGTCTTGCCCGAGCCGACCTCACCCTGAAGCAGTCGGTGCATGGGATGCGTGCGGGACAGGTCCGTCGCGATCTCGCCGACGACGGTGTTCTGGCCTTGTGTCAGGGTGAACGGCAGCTGCTGCTCGAACCGGTCGCGCAGCCCGCCCTCGATCGAGGTGCGGGAAGCTGCGCGCTGATGCTCGAGTGCACTGCGGCGCTGCGCGAACACGGTCTGGACGATGAATGCCTCCTCGAACCGAAACCTGTCTTGACCCGTCTGCCAGTCCTTGGCGCTGCGGGGCCGGTGGATCGCCTCGAACGAGCCCTTGAAGTCGAAGAAGCCGCGGGCATCGCGCACCTCGGCCGGCAGCGGATCGTCGAGCTGTCCGACCGCGTCGAGGCACAGCTCTATGCACTGCGCGATCTTCCACGACGGCATCTTGGCTGTGGCCCGGTACAGCGGGATGATGCCGCGGGTCAGACGCGAGGTCTCGGTAGGATCATCGGCCTCGTTGATGGGCTCCCAATCGGGATGCGTCAGCTGCAGCTTGCGGTTGAACTCGCTGACGACGCCGGCCGCGAGGCCCAGTGATCCGACCTCCATCGACTTGAGCCGCCACGCCTGCTGGAAGAACGTCAGCGTCAGGTGGCCCGTGCCGTCGGTCACGACGATTTCGGTGCGTGTGCGCTTGCCGCCGGGACCGAACGAGTAGTTCTTGACCGATGCCACGCGCGCCATGATCGTGACGTGCTGCCCGACCTCGAGGCCCGACAGATCGGTGAGCTTGCCGAGCTCGGCGTAGCGACGCGGATAGTGGCGCAGCAGATCGCCCACGACGACCATTCCGAAGGCGGTCGTCAGGGGCTTGGTCGTCTTGTCGCCCAGGATATTGACGAGCTTGGTCGTGAGATCGGCCATCACTCCACCGCGAGGAACAGCGGGTAGTTCTGCTGCCCGCCCGCGTAGACCACGAGGTCGACATCGGGGCGGAGCGTGCGGAGGTATTCGCGCAGCGACTCGGCGTAGAGCGGATCGGAACCCTCGCCGAGGACGGCCGTAGCCATCTCGGCAGCCGGCGAGAGCAGCCTGTCGATGACCTCATACGCCACTGCGAGAACGTCGTGACCCACCACCGCGAAGTCGCCAGCGACGACACCCAGGACGTCGCCCGAGGCAACCGGCCCTGCCATCGTCATGCCCGCCTCGGTGGCCAGGGTCACTGCACCGTGCTGGGTGTGCGCCGCCGCGCTCGACATCGCGACGACGACCTCGTCGAATCCGAGACCTGGATCGTGCACCGCGAGCGCGGCGAGGCCCTGCACCTGCGCATGAGTGGGGATCACTGCGACGCGGATGCCATCGCGGCGCGCGGCCTGAGCAGCGGCCTCGAACTGGCGGATGTAGCGGAAGTTATTGGGCAGCACGATGATCTCGTCGGCGCCGAG
>JBBSSC010000087.1:0-7941 GCA_038242465.1 Propionibacteriales bacterium
CCGGCACTGGTGTCGGCCTGGGTGGGGGCGCGCGCCCCGTTGGGGGGGGGCCCGGGCCCCAACAGCCGCGACTCCCTCGAGGCGTGGAGTGCCTACCTGACCAAGCTCAATCCCACGGTTCCGTTGATGACCGAGGACCTGCAGAAGCTCGCCTCGGTCGCCAACACCTATGACGAGGCGCTGCCGGATCTCCTCTCGGCGCTCGACACCTTCACGAAGACCTCCAAGACCGTGGTCGACCAGCGCACCAAGCTGGTCGACGTCTACGCGAGCGTCATCGGTTCGTCTAACACGACCCGCGGCTGGGTCAGCAAGAACCAGAACACGATCGAGGTGCTGTCACGTGAGAGCCGCAGGGCCCTTGAGGCCGCCGTGCCATACGCCCGGCAGTTCCCGTGCCTTCTCGATGCGACCCGCCGGTTCATCCCCGTCATGAATGAGACGCTCGGCACGGGCACCAGCGAGCCGGGCATCCACGTCCGACTCAACGTCGTGGAGTCGCGCGGCAAGTACCTGCAGGGTAAGGACACGCCGACGTACAACGGCAAGGGCAAGGCACGCTGCCCGTACGTCACAGGACGTACCGGTGCGACGCCCGCCTCGGTCAGCTCCGACACCGTCGCCGAACCCGAGAAGATCGCGGCGCCTCCGGCCGCCTCGGTCGCATCGCGTACCAGCGCTGCCACGGGTATCGGCGAGACCAACTCGCCCGCCGAGAACCAGCTCATCGCCGAGCTCATTGCGCCGACGCGCGGCCTGGCACCCGATGAGTATCCCGACTGGGCGAGCCTTCTCGTGGGGCCGACCCTGCGCAACACGAAGGTGACACTGCGATGACCGCGACACTGATCAAGAGCATCGTCTTCACGCTCGTCACGGTGCTCGTCACCGCGGCGCTCGCAGCGACGATCAAGAACAGCAGCGGCACGGGCGGCAAGCCCATGGCCGCGGTGTTCACGGATGCCACGAGCCTCAACAAGGGCGATGACGTCCGCATGGCGGGCGTCAAGGTCGGCACCGTCAGCAAGATCGAGGTGATTGAGAACCGGTACGCGAAGGCCTCCTTCACGGTCTCGGACGCTGTCGATCTGACCCGCGGGACCACGGCCGAGCTGAGGTTTCGCAACCTGGTGGGCCAGCGGTACATCTCGCTCGAGCCCGCCAGCACCGACGGAGGCGAGCTGCCAGCGGGCTAGACGTTCCCGGTCGGCGAGACCAAGCCCGCCCTCGATCTGACGACACTCTTCAACGGCTTCCAGCCGCTGTTCAAGCTGCTCAACCCCGAGGACGTCAACAACCTCAGCAACGAGATCATCGCGGTGTTCCAGGGTGAGGGTGCGACGGTCGAGGGTCTGCTGTCGAGCACGGCCAGCCTGACCTCGACGCTTGCCGAGAAGGACAAGGTCATCGGTGAGCACATCACCAACCTCAGCTCGGTGCTCACGACGGTCAACGACCGGTCGAGCCAGCTCGACACGACGCTGATCACGCTGGAGCGGCTCGTCAGCGGGCTCTCCGAAGATCGAGCTTCGATCGGTGACTCGCTGGAGAGCCTCGGTGATCTGACCGTGAGCGTCTCCGAGCTGCTCGAGAAAGGCCGCAAGCCACTCAAGAAGTCGATCGCGGGTCTCGGTGCACTGTCGAAGAACCTGTCCGACTCCGAGTCGACGCTCGACACGTTCTTCCAGCGGCTGCCCACCAAGCTCGATCGCATCGGCCGGATCGGCAGCTACGGATCGTGGTTCAACTTCTATGTCTGCTCGATCGAGGGCCGCATCCCACTCCCACAGGGCTATATGGGTGACCTCGGTGCCAAGCCCATCGCAGGAAGGTGCCGATGATGGCGCGCTATCGCACAGCATTTTCGGAGCGCAACAAGGTTGTCGTCGCGCTGGTAGGCATCTTCGCGATGCTGCTGGTGTTCCTCGGCACGTTCTACGCCGATGGTCTGCCCGTTGTCGGCGGGGGCAAGGTCTACAGCGCCAAGTTCGCCGAGGCCGGTGGCCTGCGATCGGGCAATGAGGTCCGCATCGCGGGCGTCAAGGTCGGCAAGGTCGCGGGCATCGAGCTCAACGGCACCGTCGTCGAGGTCAAGTTCCGCGTCAAGGGTGTCGAGCTGGGCGACCAGACCGGCGCGGCCATCAAGGTCAAGACGATGCTCGGACAGAAGTATCTGTCACTCGATCCGCTGGGCCGGGGCAAGCTCGCGGGTCCTATCCCGATGGATCGCACGACGACGCCGTACGACGTCAACGCCGCCTTCTCGGATCTGTCGACGACGATCGAGGAGATCGACACCGACCGCGTCGAGCAGAGCTTCGAAGCGCTGTCGGAGGCCTTCAAGGACACTCCCGAGTCGGTGCGCCAGACCGTCACGGGCCTGACGTCTCTGTCGAAGACGATCTCGAGCCGTGACGAAGAGCTCGGCGATCTGCTGGAGTCGTCCTCGGGCGTCACCAAGACGCTCAAGGACCGCAACTCCGAGTTTGCCAAGATCATCAACAACGGCAGCTCGCTGCTGGGTGAGCTCGAGAAGCGTCGCGAATCGGTCAAGGACATGCTCGAGGGCACCGCCCGCCTCGGCGTCCAGCTCAAGGGCCTGGTCACCGACAACGAGAAGACCCTGCGCCCCGCGCTGGAGCGACTCGACAAGGTGTCGACGATCCTGCAGCGCAACCAGGACAATCTCGACTCCGCACTGGCCAAGATCGGCCCCTACTACCGAGTCGTCGCCTCCGCGATGGGCAACGGCAAATGGGTCGACTCCTATATCTGCGGATTGTTCGACGACGCGGGCGCCCCCATTCTCGAAAACGATGTCGAGCGCACCTGTGCGCCGGCCAAGGGAGGCGGACGATGAATCAGTCCCTCAACCGCAGACGTATTGCCACGGTCGTGGTGCTCGCCCTGGTCGTGACCGGTTGGCTGACCTGGCGACAGGTGCGTGACAACCAAGGCACGCAGTTCGCGGCGCTGTTCGACTCCGCCGTCGCGCTCTACCCCGGTTCGGCGGTCCAGATCCTGGGCGTGCCGGTCGGCAAGGTCACGGCGGTCGAGCCCGAAGGCGATGTCGTCCGGGTCTCGATGCGCCTGGATCGCGGCCAGAAGGTCAGCTCCGACACGGCCGCGGTCATCGTCGCGCCGACGCTGGTCAGCGATCGCTACATTCAGCTCACCAAGCCGCTTGATGGCGGAACTGCCATGGCGGCCGACACGGTCCTGCCCAAGGAGCGCACCGCGGTGCCGGTCGAGGTCGACGATCTCTACCGGAGCCTCGACGATATGAGCACCAAGCTCGGCCCCAACGGCGCCAACCGCGACGGGTCGCTTTCGGAGCTGCTCGATGTCGCGGCCAAGAACCTCAAAGGGCAAGGCACGGGCCTCAACGAGATGCTCGCTGAGTTCGGCAAGGCCACGGGCACCCTGGCCGATATCGACGAGGACTTCTTCGCCACGATCGGAAATCTCAAGGAGTTCAACGACATGCTGGTCGCCAACGACCGCGGGGTCGCCAACGTCAACCGGCAGTTCGCCGCGGTGACCGACTATCTCGCCGAGGATCGCGATGATCTCGCCGACGCGATCGCCAACCTGGGCGACTCTCTGTCGGTCCTGGATGACTTCATCAAGGACAACCGAGGCAATCTGCAGACCAGCGTGGATAACCTCGTCGGTCCGACACAGGTTCTCGTCAAGCAGAAGAAGTCGCTCGAGGAGGCCGTCCAGCTCATCCCGCTGGCGCTGCAGAACTTCCTCAACGCCTACAACCCCGCGTCCAAGACGTTGGATGGCCGCGGCAACCTCAATGAGGCCTCGATCTGGGCGACGAGCCCTAGCGGACTCAGCGCGCAGACATCCAAGAACGCGCCGCCGGTGCTTCTCCCCGGACTGGAGGACGCCCGATGAGGCGCCTGCGCCTGGCCGCGGCTGCGACCGCGTCAGTGCTGATGCTCGGCGGCTGCGGTGTGCTGAGCAATGGCGTCTACGACACGCCGTTGCCCGGTGGTGCCGATCTCGGTGCGAGCCCGATCAAGGTTTCGGCCGACTTCGAGGATGTTCTCGATCTGGTGCCGCAATCCAGCGTCAAGGTCGACAACGTCAGTGTGGGTCGCGTCGACAAGATTAGGCTTAACAAGGACGGCAGCAGCGCAAACGTTCGTCTGCTGGTTAACGACAACGTCTCGCTTCCGGCCGGCACGACGGCGCGCATCCAGCAGACCTCGCTGCTCGGCGAGAAGTATGTCGCGCTGGTCCGTCCGACCGAGACGGTCGCGGGTCCCGCGCTCGCAACGGGTGCCAAGCTCGGTCTCGCTGAGACCTCGCAGGCCGCTCAGGTAGAGCAGGTGCTGGGCGCGCTCTCGATGGTGCTCAACGGCGGCGGGATCGGCCAGTTCCAAGAGATCTCCCGCGAGCTGCAGGCTGTCTCGACGGATCGTCCCGAGGAGATCAAGGGCTTCCTCGAGCAGATGTCGACGTTCGTGACGCAGCTCGATGAGCGCAAGTCATCGATCACCGACGCGCTCGACGGACTCGCAGCACTGTCGAAGACGCTCGATGACGACAAGGGCAAGATTGTGTCGGCACTCGACGGGCTCAGCCCGGGCATGAAGGTGTTCGCCGATCAGCGCAAGCAGTTCGTCGCGATGCTCAATGCGCTCGACAAGCTCTCCGATGTCACGGTCGACACACTGAATGCTTCGCAAGATGACATCGTGGCCGACTTCGAGGCACTCGAGCCGATCCTCGCTAATCTCGCGAAGGCCGGTTCGGATCTGCCGAACTCGCTCGAGATCCTGCTGACGTATCCGTTCCCGGATGCTGTCCTCGGTGCGATCAAGGGCGACTACCTGAATGTGTTCCTGACCACCAACTTCCGCACGTTGCCCGCAGATTGTGCAGCTATCGGATGTGTGTGGCCGCAGCAGACGGGGCAGGCGTCCAACACGTCTCGCTACGTGCCGCCCGCTTCGTCCAAGGCGACCAAGAGCGATCCGGCGCCGACGTTGCTGCCGCCCACGAGCTCGCCAGTGCCCGGATATCCGACACCGACGATGCTCGTGCCGCGACCGTCGCCGTCCGCGTCGCCGAGTGCCTCGGCTCCGTCCCCCAGCCCATCGTCCAGCCCATCGCCCAGCGGTTCACCGTCACCGACCTCGTCGGCGTCACCTGATCTGCCAGCGACTCCGGCAACAACCGAGGAGAGTGACGACTGATGCTGACTCGTCGAATCCAGATTCAGCTGATCATCTTCGCCATCCTCGGACTCGTCGCCACGACCTACCTGGGTGCCAAGTACGTCGGCCTCAATCCACTCGGCTCGGGCTATCGGGTCACGGTCGCCCTGCCCGATGCGGGTGGCTCGTTCGAGAACGGCGAGGTCACGTACCGCGGTGTTCCGGTAGGCCGGATCAAGGAGCTGCGCACGACCCGCGACGGGATGGAGGCCGATCTGCACATCGCGGGCGACGCACCTGACATCCCGGCCCATGTCGAGGTCAAGGTCGTGAACCGGTCGGCGATCGGTGAGCAGTACATCGATCTGCGCGGCACCTCCGGCAGCGGCAAGCTGCTGGCCGATGGCGATCGCATCGAAGGCTCAAAGGCCTCGCTGCCGCCGCCGATCGAGAACGTCCTGCGATCCGGGCGCGATTTCGCGGCGTCGATCCCTGAGGACTCGTTGTCGACCGTGATCGACGAATTCTACGACTTCTCGCACGGTGCCAGCCAGAATGTGGCCCGCCTGGTTGAGACCTCGCAAGAGTTCGTGGCCACGGCTGACGACAACTTCCTGGTCAGCTCGGCCCTGATCGACAGCGCCAATCGCGTGCTGACGACACAGGAGCAGTCGGCCACGAGTATCAAGTCGTTCAGCCGCGATCTGAGCCTTATCGCGACGACATTGAGCGATTCTGACAAGGACCTGCGGGTGCTGATCCAGAACTCGCCAGCTGCGGCTCGTGAGATCGGCAAGCTCTTCGACCAGGTCGGCAAGCCGCTCGGCCTGCTGATGAGCAATCTGGTGTCGACCGCGCAGGTCTTCGGAACCAACTCGGCGGGCGTCGAGGACGCTTTGTTCCGGGTCCCCGAGGCGCTCAGCGTCGGCTGGGCCGTCAATGGATCGAAGGGGCTCGAGCTCGGCCTCGCGCAGACCTATTTCGACCCGCTGCCGTGCACGAGCGGCTACGGTGGGACAGCCGTCCGTCCCGGCCTTGACACCAGCACGGGGCAGCCGTTCAACACCAATGCGGGATGTTCGGCGGCACCGTCCACCGGCACCAACGTGCGCGGGCCCAAGAGTGCGCCACGTCCGAAAGCATCGGTTGCCTCAAATGTGACAGTTCCCGACAGCATGGGAGACCTCATGGGTGGAGCTCGATGACGACACCAAAGATCGAGGATCGCGTGAGCGATGAGCAAGACGTACTGACGACCGATACCGAAGAGCAATCCGAACCGACTGCCGAAGCGCCCGTCGCCGGCACGCGGCGTCGTGGTCGCCTGCCGGCCGCAGGGCTCATCGTGGCATCGGTGCTGGTCATGGCCAGCGGGCTGTTCGCCTGGTGGCACGCTTCGGGTGATGAGAACATCGAGCTCGCCGAGCGGCGCGATGCCGTCCTGATCGCTGCCAAGCAGCACATCGTGACGATCCAGTCGCTCGACTACCGCACGATCGACGAAGGCCTGAAGAATTGGGATGACATCACAACAGGCACCTTGAACGACCAGATCAAGGCCATCACAGGCGATGAACGCGCCTATCTGGTCGATCAGAAGAAGGTCACGACGAGCAAGGTGACCAGCGCGGCGGTGCTCGACCTCGACAAGAACACGGCCACGGTCATTGCCTCGGTCGAGGTCACAGTCGGCGACGACCCCGCAGTGGGCTCGGAGCCGGTCGTCAAGCGCAACCGCTACTCGGCCGATCTCGTCGAGGTTCGCAATCGCTGGAAGCTCGAGAATATTCAACCCGTACCGGTGGACGTCCCATGACCATGATTCGCAAATACGCCGTGACCGCTGTCGCTGCCGTCTTGATCGCGCTGGGTGCTGTGGGTTGGTGGATGGCCATTGACGCCCGGGCGGACTCCGCGGCCGATAACCTCGCGATCATCGATACCAAGGCCACCGCCGCGGTGCAGTCCGAGGTGGCGAAGGGCCTGACGCAGGTGCTGAGCTATGACTTCGCCGATCCGTCGCGAACGACGACGGCGCTCGATTCCGTGCTGACCGGCAAAGCCCGGGAGCAGTACGACGTCCTCTTCGAGGATCTGCAGAAGAGTGCTCCCGGTCAGCAGCTCGTGATGTCGGCCAGTGTGAAGACCGTCGCGGTCAGGGAGCTGAGCGACGAGAAGGCCACGCTCCTGGTGTTCCTCGACCAGCAGAGTCAAAGGGCCGATGACAAGGAAGCCAGTATCTCGGCTGCTCAGCTCGCGATCACCGCGAAGAAGGTCAAGGGCGCCTGGCTCATCTCGGGCTTCGACCCGCTGTGATTCTCTAGCCGTTATAGAGAGAGGAGTCGTGACCTGCCCGGGTCACGACTCTTCTTCTTGGTGAAGGTCGTCGGTCAGCGGCTGCGGGCAGTCAGTGCGCGGGTCCTCGCTATTTTGTGGGTTCGTCCGTACCTAGTCGAAGGATCTTCATGAGCGAGCCGACAGCCTTTCCGTCCACTTCGCCCCGCGCTTTCGCCGGCTGGGGCTCCCGTGTGGGAGCCGTGTTGCTCGACAGCATCCCCACCCTGATCGTGTTCGTGGCTCTTACTGCGGCGTTTGGCGAGAGCGATGCGTCCGGATCGGGTGCATCCTTCCAGCTCACGGGAGTTCCGTTCCTGATCTACTTCTTGTTCTCGATCGGTTGGTTCGTCTACAACTGGATCATTCGTCAAGGCTCGACTGGTCAGACCGTCGGCAAGAAAATCCTGGGCATCACGGTGCTGGGTGCTTC
>JBBSSC010000088.1:0-7894 GCA_038242465.1 Propionibacteriales bacterium
AACGGACCATCGGCCAGGTAGCTGGCGATCGTGGTCGGCAGCACGAAGTAGCCGTCGGCCAGACCCTGCATCAGCGCCGAGGCGCCGAGGCGGTTGGCGCCCTGGTCGGAGAAGTTGGCCTCGCCCGTGACGAACAGACCCTCGAGGTTGCTCTGCAGGTCGTAGTCGACCCACAGGCCGCCCATCGTGTAGTGCACGGCGGGGTAGATGCGCATCGGCGTCTTGTACGGATCTTCGCCGGTGATCTGCGCGTACATATCGAACAGGTTCCCGTACTTGGCGACGACCGTGTCGAGTCCGAGGCGCTTGATCGCATCGGCGAAGTCGAGATAGACGCCCAGGCCGCCGGGGCCGACGCCCTTGCCGTCATCGCACTGGTACTTGGCAGCGCGCGAGGCGATGTCACGAGGGACCAGGTTGCCGAACGCGGGGTAGATGCGCTCGAGGTAGTAGTCGCGCTCGTCCTCGGGGATCTGGTCGGCAGGACGCTCGTCGCCGGCCTTCTTGGGCACCCAGATGCGGCCATCGTTGCGCAGCGACTCCGACATCAAGGTCAGCTTGCCCTGGTAGTCGCCGGAGACGGGGATGCACGTCGGGTGGATCTGCGTGTAGCAAGGGTTGCCGAAGTAGGCGCCCTTGCGGTGCGCACGCCACGTCGCCGTGGTGTTACAGCCCATCGCGTTGGTCGACAGGAAGTAGACATTGCCGTAGCCGCCGGTCGCGAGGACCACGACGTCGGCCGTGTGGCTCTCAATCTCGCCGGTGACCATGTCGCGAGCGATGATGCCGCGGGCCTTGCCATCGATCATGATGAGCTCGAGCATCTCGTGGCGGGCGTGAACCTCGACGGTTCCGGCCGCGACCTGACGCTCCAGCGCCTGGTACGCGCCGATCAGCAGCTGCTGACCCGTCTGACCGCGGGCGTAGAAGGTACGCGAGACCTGCACGCCACCGAATGAACGGTTGTCGAGCAGTCCGCCATACTCACGGGCGAACGGGACGCCCTGCGCGACACACTGATCGATGATGTTCACCGAGACCTGCGCGAGGCGGTACGAGTTGGACTCGCGCGAGCGGAAGTCACCGCCCTTGACCGTGTCGTAGAACAGGCGATAGACGCTGTCGCCGTCGTTGCGGTAGTTCTTGGCGGCGTTGATGCCACCCTGCGCGGCGATCGAGTGCGCGCGACGCGGGCTGTCCTGGTAGCAGAAGCTCTTGACGTTGTAGCCGGCCTCGCCCATCGTCGCAGCGGCGGCCGAGCCAGCCAGGCCGGTGCCCACGATGATGACGTTGATCTTGCGGCGGTTTGCCGGGTTGACGAGCTTGGCGTTGAACTTGCGGTCGTCCCAGCGGCGCTCGATCGGACCGGTCGGCGCCTTGGCGTCGGCGATCTCCGCACCGACGACGTGGAACTGCCCGGCTGCGGGCGTGAGGCCCGAGTCAATGGTGGAAGTCATCAGGAACCAGCTCCGAAGAAGAGAACGGCGAAGGGGACGGAGATGAAGCCGATCGTGATCACGGCGGCCAGGCCGATCGAGATCACGGTCCAGCGCGAGCCCTTGCGGGTCGAGCTGTGGTTCTGTCCGAGGGTCGTGAGCGCGCTCCAGAAGCCGTGCGCGAGGTGGAAGCCGACGGCCAGAAGGCCGATCGTGTACAGCAGGACGACCCACCAGATCTCGAAGCCGTTGACGACGCGGTCGTACTTGCTGTCCGACGCACCGCCGGGCGAGATCCAGTTAGGCATCATCTGCGCGACGTGGCCGATGATGAACAGCAGCAGCGTCACTCCGCCCCAACGCATCGTGAACGACGCATAGCTGCGCTGGTAGCCCGTTTTGTTCTGCTTGGTCTGGTAGCGCGTGTTGCCGACGTAGCCGGCCGCGACCTTGTTGCGACGCCACAGAGTGATCGCTGCATAAACGTGCACGATCAGCGCGACGGTCAGGAGCACCCGGATGATCCAGAGCGCCCCATCCTCAGGCAGGTACGGGTAGAACATGTGGGGCAGCGTCTCGTGCAGGTAGCCATCGAACTTTTCCTGGCCCTGGAAGAACTTGAGGTTGCCGTACATGTGGACGAGTAGGTAGCCCAACATGATGAGCCCCGACACCGCCATCGACGTTTTCAGAGCGACGGTCGACCGCTTGGCCGAGGCGCGCTTAACAGTTTGGGTATTTGCCACAAACACACATTAAGACTCTTCGACGATTCGCGCTAAGTCATGTTGAGGGCAACCTTCATAGCCAATGGCTATGACACACTGCATCTGTGCAGATCCACCAGCTCACTTACTTCGTAGCCGTCGCCAGAACGCGTCATTTCACTCGCGCCGCAGAGCTGACGGGTGTGTCGCAACCCACACTCTCCAAACAGATCAGAGTGCTCGAGAACTCTCTCGGCACGCCCCTCTTCGCACGCGATCGGGGCGCGATCGAGTTGACGAGCGCCGGAGAGGCCCTCCTGCCCCATGCTCAACGCATCCTGATCGATGTAGAAAGCGCCGAACGCGCAGTACATGAGGTCGCGAGCCTGCGACGCGGACGCGTGCGCCTTGGAGCCACACCCTCGCTGTGCGATGGCGTCCTGCCCGAAGCGCTGACCCGATTCCATGCGAAGTACCCCGAGATCGATCTCGAGGTGCACGAGGCCGGATCACAGCTGTTGACGCGCGAGCTCTCCCAGGGACGGCTCGACGTCGCCCTGCTGATCGCCCCCCTGCCCGGAAGCGAGCCAGACCTCGAGACGACGCCCGTACTGAGAGAACGACTCGTGCTGGCGAGCCCACCGGGCTCGGGACTACCCGATCGCATGGACGTCGCAGAGCTGCGCGGCCTGCCGCTCGTGATGTTCCGCGAGGGCTATGACCTGCGAGACGTCACACTTCGTGCGTGCGCGGCCGCGGGATTCGAGCCACAGCTCGCCGTCGAGGGCGGCGAGATGAGTGCCGTGCTTCGATTCGTCCAGGCCGGCCTCGGCCACGCCGTCGTACCGAGCATGGTGCTGACGACCCGCCCTGAGCTGGAGTCGACCCAGTTGCAGAATCCGCCTCTCGACCGCGTCATCGCACTGGCACACCGCCAGTCCGATGCACTTCCACTCGCGGTGCAGGCCTTCAAGTCAGACCTGCTCGAGCACCTGCGGTCGCTGGATCACTGACATCCCTCAGCTCACCCCCTTGCCAGATCGCCATTTGGCTCTATCATCGACACATGACGATGATAGAGCGTTCTGACGATGCCAATTTCATGGACGAGCCGCCCGGGCTGGACGGTGCCGCATGTCTGTTCAACGGATTCAGCGACAGATCGCGCCTGGCCATCGTCCAGCATCTGCTATCCGGCGAGCACAGAGTCGTCGACCTCACCGGACATCTCGGGCTGGCCCAGTCCACGGTGAGCAAGCACCTCGCGTGCCTGTTCGACTGCGGCATTGTCCAGGTCCGCACGCAGGGCCGAGCATCCGTCTATTCGCTGGCCCACCCGGAGGCGACCCTGGCGCTGCTGTCGGCCGCCGAGAAGCTGCTTGCCCTGACGGGTGACGCGGTCACTCTGTGCCCGACCTACGGCACAGACCAGGAGTCCCGCAGATGACGACCCACGCCCACCCCGTCGCTCTCGAAGCGTCTGAACGCGCACGCCTAGGCCGGCGCGCCCGTTTGCTGGCCGGGATCTCGGTGGCGTACAACGTCGTCGAGGCCGTCATCGCTATCGCCGTGGGTCTGGCCGCCGGGTCAGTCGCCCTCGTCGGATTCGGCTTGGACTCCACGGTCGAGATATCCAGCGGACTCATCATCTTGTGGCAGTTCGCACACCGGATGCCCGAGACCCGTGAGCGTCTGGCCCTGCGCCTCATGTCCTTCTCGTTCTTTGCCCTGGCGTCCTACGTGGGCGTTGAGTCAGCGCGTGCACTCATCGGCGGGCACGACCCCGATCCGTCGACCGTCGGCATCGTCCTGGCCGCGGTGTCGCTGGCCGTCATGCCGTTCCTGTCGTGGGCGCAGCGCCGCACCGGCAAGGCACTCGGGTCGAACGCCGTCCTCGCGGACTCCAGCCAGACCCTGTTGTGCACGTACCTCTCCGCCGTTCTGCTGATCGGGCTTTCGCTCAATGCGACCGTCGGTTGGTCCTGGGCAGATCCAGTCGCCGGCCTGGTCATCGCGGTCATAGCTGCCCGCGAAGGCGTCAGGGCATGGCGAGGCGACGGTTGCTGCGCACCAGGGCCTTCAACGGCCCGACAGGACGCACACGCGTGTGGTGACGGCGTCACCGACCCAGCGTGAAGGAGCGCTGCGGGACCCAGCCCGTGTCGTCCTGATGGTGGTACAGCGCGAACTCATCGACCGTGAACGTGCACTCGAAGTCGTGCAACTCGTCAAAGGCCCGGTCGAGGCTCGGATCATCGAGATTGTGCGCGACCGTGACGTGCGGATGGAACGGGAACTCCGGCGCGGGGCTGTCGAGAGCCTCGCGCACGAATTGCGCCAGCATCTCGGTATAAGAGATGCCCTGGCTGACCGCGACGAACACGACAGGCGAGACGGGCCGAAACGTGCCGGTCCCACGCAACCGCATCTCGTACGGGGGCAGGATCGTCGATGCGCGCTCGAGCGCGCAGCAGACCACCTCGAGCTCTTCGGGACTGACCTCAGTCGGCGGCATCAATGTCACGTGGCTGGGCACCGTTTCGGCCATGGGATCGCCGAACTCGGCCCGCTTCTGCCGCAGCAACGCGCCATAGGGGTCGGGTATCGGGATCGCCACGCCGATCGTCGTCATGCTCAGATGCTCCGCACGAAGCCGGAGCGCTCGTACACCAGGTCGAGCGTCGCCGAGGCGACCTCGCGGGCTTGCTCGGCCCCCTTGGCCAGGATGCGGTCGAGCTCACTGCGATCGTCCAGCAGCTCGCGCGTCCGGTCGCCGAAGGCTCCGACGAACTCGGCGATCAGATCGGCGAGCGCGACCTTGAGATGGCCGTACTGCTTGCCCTCGTACTCCGCGACAATGCGCTCGATGGGCTGATCCGTGAGCGCCGAATAGATCGACAGCAGATTGGCGATGCCGGGCTTCTCGATGGGGTCGTACGTGATCTCGGTGCCGGAGTCGGTCATCGCCGAGCGGATCTTCTTGGTGACCTGTTTGCGCGAGTCGAGCAGCGACACGACGCCATTGGGCGATGTCGCCGACTTGCTCATCTTCGACGTCGGATCCTGGAGGTCGTAGATCTTGGCGGTCGCCTTGACGATATGCGCCTCGGGCACCGTGAACGTCTCGCCGAAGCGGTGGTTGAAGCGCTGCGCGAGATTGCGGGTCAGCTCGACATGCTGGCGCTGGTCCTCGCCGACCGGCACACGATCGGCCTGATAGATCAGGATATCGGCGGCCATCAAAATGGGATAGGTGAACAGACCGACGCTCGCGGAGTCGGTGCCGCCGCGGGCGGACTTGTCCTTGAACTGCGTCATGCGGCTCGCCTCGCCGAAGCCCGTGATGCCACCAAGGACCCAGGCCAGCTGGGCGTGCTCGGGGACCTGGCTCTGCACGAACAGCGCGCTCCGGTCGGGGTCGACGCCGGCGGCCAGCAACTGCGCCGCGGCGATGTAGGTGCGCTCACGGAGCTGGACGGGGTCGTACTCGACCGTGATGGCGTGCAGGTCCGGGATGAAGTAGAACGCCTCGAACTCGTCCTGCAGGGCAACCCACTGCTTGAAGGCACCGAAGTAGTTGCCCAGGTGGTACGAGTCGGCCGTGGGCTGCGCCCCGGACAACACGCGTGGTCGACGGTCTGCAGGCATGAGCGCATTCTGCCAGTCGCGGTGGCACCACCCGTCGTGAGGCCGCGCCCTATGGTGGACGAGTGACTGACGTGCGCCGGTGGGACGTACCCGGCAGGGTAAACCTGATCGGCGAGCACCTCGACTACAACGGGGGCCCGGTCCTACCTTTGGCGATCGACCGCTCCGTGACCGTCAAGGCGCGCGCCCGCGACGATGGCCTGGTCAATGTCTGGAGCGATCTGCCTGGTGCCGGCAAGGTCTCGTTCGCCACGACGGTGCAGCCCGGCGATGTCGACGGATGGGCTGCCTACGCGGCCGGAACGATCTGGAGCCTCGCTGATCAGGGCCACACCGTGAACGGCGCCGACCTCGTCATCGAATCGAGGCTGCCCTCGGGCGCTGGACTCTCCTCCTCCGCCGCTGTGACATGCGGCATCGCCTCGGCGCTGGACGATCTGTTCGGTCTCGGTCTCGATCGCCCCACGATCGCGGCGATCGCCCAGCATGCCGAAGCCGGGTTCGCTGGCGTCCCGGTCGGGATGATGGACCAGCTCGCGGTGCTCCAAGGGACGGCCGGCCACGCGGTCTGGATCGACACTGCGACGACGCCCCATCCGACCAAGCCCGTCGCGCTGGGCTGGGAAGACGACGGCCTCGTCCTCATCGTCATCGCGACCGGCGCCCACCACGAGCTTGCCAACGGCGAGTACGCGGCTCGCCGCGATGAGTGCGAACGTGCAGCCGTCGAGCTGGGCATCGAGTGGCTCGCTCTCGCGGGACTCGATGCGACGGTGCGGCTCACCGACGAGACGCTCAAGGCCCGCGCCCGCCACGTCCTGACCGAGACTGCACGAGTCCGCGGCGCGGTCAACGCGATCGGCCGCCGCGCGTGGCCGCAGCTCGGCACGATCCTGACCGCATCCCATGCCTCGCTGCGCGATGACTTCCAGGTCAGTTGCCCCGAGCTCGACGTCGCCGTGGAAGCCGCGCTCGAGGCCGGCGCGCTGGGCGCCCGAATGACGGGGGGCGGCTTCGGCGGCAGCGCTATCGCGCTCGCCGCGCTCGAGCAGGTGCAGGCCGTACGCGACCGCGTGGAGGCTCGCTACGCCGCTCACCAGTGGTCGCGGCCCGAGGTGTTCGTCGTCCACGCCGCCGACGGCGCGCACCAGGTGCCAAACTAGTCGCGTGACCTCTCGACGAATCGCCTACCAGGGCGAGCCCGGCGCCAACTCCGACATGGTGTGCAAGCGGCACTACCCAGACCGTGAGACGTTGCCGTGCGCGTCCTTCGAGGACGTCTTCGCGGCGGTGAGCGGCGGTGATGCCGAGCTCGCGATGATCCCGATCGACAACTCGATCGCCGGACGCGTCGCGGACATCCACCACTTCCTGCCCACCTCGGGGCTACACATCATCGCGGAGCACTTCCTGCGCATCCAGTTCAGCCTGCTCGCCATCCCCGGTGCCACGATCGACGACATCCGGACCGTGCACAGCCATGTGCACGCGCTGGGCCAGTGCCGCAAGATCATCAAGGCCCATGACCTCACCCCCGTGATCTCCGGCGACACCGCCGGCGCGGCCCGCGAGATCGCGGATGCCGGCGATCCGACCCAGGCCGCGATCTCGCCGCCGCTGGCCGCCGAGATCTACGGCCTCGACGTCCTGGCCTCCGACATCGAGGACGAGGACCACAACACGACCCGTTTCGTCGTCCTGTCGCGCGAGCCGCATCAGGCACCCGCCAACAACGGCCCCGTCGTCACGACCTTCGTCTTCAACGTCCGCAACCTGCCCGCGGCGCTCTACAAGGCCCTCGGTGGTTTCGCGACGAATGGCGTCAACATGACCAAGCTCGAGAGTTATATGGTCGGAGGCGAGTTCACCGCGACCCAGTTTCTGGCCGAGGTCGACGGCCATCCCGACGAACCGGCCTTGGCCCGAGCACTCGAAGAGCTGACCTTCTTCACGACCGACGTCACGATCCTTGGCGTGTACCCGGCAGATCCGTTCAGGACCTCCACCGCGTGAGGTGGCCCATGAACGTGCCCGTCCTGAGCGACGGAGTCGTGACGATCCGCGCGCATATGCCCACGGATCTGGATGCAATGGTCGAGATGT
>JBBSSC010000089.1:0-7883 GCA_038242465.1 Propionibacteriales bacterium
CGCGAGACCGCCGATGAGGTCACGGGGGCGTTGGCGGCGCACTGAGCACTGGCCTCCTACTGAGCGATGGTCCAGCCGCCGTCGGCGACCATCACCGTGCCGTTCACGTAGGAGGCTAGCGGCGACAGCAGAAACAGCGTCGTCCACGCCATCTCGTCGGCCGTCCCCATCCGGCCCACCGGAACCCGCGTCACGATCTGCCCGCCCAACTCGGTCTCGGCGAACTGGGCGACTCGGGGTGTCGCGATCAGGCCGGGCGCCAGGGCATTGCTGCGGACCTCGGCCGAGCGGAAGGCCGCGAGATGTCGGACGTAGCCGGCCAGGCCGGCCTTCGCAGCGGAGTACCAGGGATTGCCCGTACCGAAGTGCGTCCCGGCCACCGACACCGTCACAACCATGGCGGCGTGCGATGGTGTCTCGCCCTCGAGCCACAGATCCGTCAGCTGGCGAACACCGCCGATACACGCCGTGATTGCTTCGTCGAAGCTCAGCGACGTGCCCGTGCCGGGGCTTGCGGTGTGCATCAGGTGCGATACCGGGCCGAAGGCCTCGATGGCAGCCGCGAGACCGGCCTCGACGGTCGCGAGATCACTGCAGTCCCCGACGCGGGGCAGCAGCCGACCGCCCGCCGTGCTCACCTCGGCGCCGAGCGACTCGAGCCCCTCGGCGTTGAGGTCCCACGCCGATACCGCGAGACCCTGCTGGGCGGCCCGAAGCGCGACGGCCCGGCCGATGCCGTGTGCCGCGCCGGTCACGACGAGGTGGTCGGTGGGCGCGAAGCCCAGGTTGATGCGGCTGATCTGCTCGGGATTCACGATGCTGCTCCTACATGGGTGGCGATGAGCTTGTCCGCGATGGCGCGGACGGCTTCGACGATCGGGACGAAGGGATGATCGTCAGCCGTCGACGGACCCGACAGCATGACGTTGTGGCAGATCGCGACGGCCAGCCCCGAGTCGAGCTCGGCCCAGCCCATCGAGCCGCCCGCCCCGGGGTGGTGCAGGATCGCGGGGTTCTCCCCCACCAGCAGATGACCGCCCGGACCGCCCAACCAGAATCCGTACGCGCCCACGCGTGCGGGACCAGCCAGGTAGAGATCGGGATCCTCGGTCCGGTCGCGAGGCGTGAGGAAGCGCTCGACCAGCTCGGCCGGGAGGATGCGTACGCCGTCGAGCTCGCCGCGCCCCGCGAGCAGCGCGAAGAATCTGGCCAGATCACGCGGCGTCGTCACCAGGCCCGCGCCGGGATTCACGGTGCGCAGCCCGAGCTCGTCGTTGTACGCGACCGATCCCGGATATACCGCTGCGGGCATGCCCAGCAGGAGCTCTGCGGGCGCGCCGTCCGGCACGAGGCTGCCGGCAAGCACCGCGCGGCGCTCGTCCTGCTCGGGCGGCAGCCCGAAGAACGAGTCCGCAAGACCCAGCGGCTCGAAGATCTCCTCGGCCACGAACACCTCGAAGCGGCGATGCGCCGGATCGATGCGCCGCACCAGCTCGCCGACGACCCAGCCCCACACCAGCGCGTGATAGCAGTTCACCGTGCCGGGCTCGAAGGGCGGCGACAGGTCTTCGATCGCCCCGACCATCCAGTCCCAGTCGTTCTGTAGCTCGGCCGTGACGCCGTCCGGCATCCACGGGATCCCCGAACGGTGCGACAGCACCTGCTCGATCGTGATGCTCCCCTTGCCGTTCTGGGCGAACTCGGGCCAGTAGCTCGCAACGCTCTGCTGGTAGTCCACCAGCCCCCGCGCGGCGAGGATGTGCAACGCAGTCGCCGTCACGGCCTTGCTCACCGAGAACACGTTGTACAGCGTGTCGGCCTCGACCAGACGGTCGCCGCCGGGCACGAAGCTGCCCGCGCGACCTTCCAGCACCAGCTCACCGTCTAGATATGCCGCGACGGCAACGCCATCGTCTCCGCGGCGACGCGCTTCACTCAAGGCGGCAGCCAGCAACGTCCGATCGTCGTCGGTGAGCCGCGCGCCCTCGACGACCGCTCCCTCCCGCGGATCAGGCATCGGCCAGCTCGAATCCGGCGTAGCCCGCATCCCTGACGCCAGCGCACTCCAGCGAGTACGGGTGCAGACCACCCGCGTACAGCATGAAGACGCGCGGCTTTCCCTCGATGTTGGCGCCGAGGTACCACGACTCAGTCTCGGGGAACAGCGTCCCGGCGGCGAGCTTCTGGACCTTATCGGACCAGTCCTGCGCTGCCTCTCGCGTGGTCTCGACCGTTCGGATGCGGTTCTCGCGACAGTGGACGATCAGGTCCATGACCCAGTCGACCTGCAGCTCGGATGCGATGAACGCATTCGAGAACACGCCGGGCGACTGCGGGCCCATGATGACGTGGAGGTTGGGCAGGCCGGGGATCGCGATGCCCAGATTCGTGAGCGGTCCGTCGGCCCAGACATCGGACGCCAGGACGCCGTCCGGGCCCTCCAGGTGGATCGCAGCGATGGCTCCGGTCAGGGCGTCGAAGCCCGTCGCCAGCACCAGGACATCGAGCCGGTGGAGGCCGTCCTGGGTCTTGATGCCGTCGGGCCGGATCTCGACGATCGGGTTCTTGCGCAGATCAACCAGCGACACATGCTGGCGGTTGAACGTCTCGTAGTAGTCGCTGTCGGTACAGATGCGCTTGGTGCCGATCGCGTGATCGGGGGTCAGCGCGGCAGCTACCTCCGGATCGTCGACGAGCGCGTGGATCTTCTCGATCGCGAACTCGCGGGCTGCGTCGTTGATCCCGCGATCGACGGTCTGACCGTCGAACACCTTGCCGAACAGCACGCCGCCCTCGGCCCAGCGAGCCTCGAACGCCGCGCGGCGCTCGGCCTCGTCGAGATCCCAGAAGCTCGACGGATGGGCCTGTGCGAGGGTTCCGGCCATGCTGGTGCGCGCAATGCTGCGACGTCGGGGATAGTCGCGACGCGCCTCGTCCATCTGCTCGGGGCTGAGATCGCGATTCTTGACCGGAACGCTGTAGTTGGCCGAGCGTTGGAAGACCGTGAGGCTCTTCGCGGACTTCGCCAGGATCGGGATGGCCTGGATGCCCGACGAACCGGTTCCGATGACCCCCACCTCCAGGCCCGTCACGTCGAAGCCCTCGTGCGGCCAGGCGGCCGTCATCAAGATCTCGCCCGTGAACTCGTCCAGACCCGGAATATTCGGTCGGACGGGCGTCGACAACGAGCCCGTCGCGAGCACGAGGTGCTGCGCGCGCACATCGGCACCCCCGTCGACCTCGACCTGCCAGACGGCGGCCTCGGCGTCGAACACTGCCTTGGCCACCCGCTGGTTGAGGCGGATGTGCTCGCGCAGCTCGTAGCGGTGGACGACGTGCTCGGCGTAGCGCAGGATCTCCGGCTGCGTTGCGTATCGCTCGGTCCAGGTCCAGTCCTGCTGGAGCTCGTCATCGAACGAATACGAGTAGTCGAGGCTCTCGATATCGCAGCGCGCACCGGGATAGCGATTCCACTGCCACACCCCGCCGACCTGCGGCGCGGCATCGATGCAGACGACGCGCAGCCCGCGGCGGCGCGCGTCGATGAGGGCGTACATTCCGGCGAAGCCGGCGCCGACGACTAGGACGTCGTAGTCCGGCTCGGTCGCGGCGGAAGATGTCAGTGACATGGTCAAGTCTCCGTTGGTCATGAGTGGGGGTCAGTTCTGCGCCGTGCTGGGCGCGGAGCGGGGCTTGGGCGGCGCTGGCAGCGTGCGGTCGATCAACATCGCCGCACGCTGGGCCATCAGCTCGTGGACGCGCTCGGTGTCGGTCATCACCCAGAAGTCGCCTCGGGCGACGCCGTCAAGCATTTCGGTCGCGGCGTCGAGCGGATCCATTCCGCCATCGACCATCGACTTGGCCATGTTCTCGAATGCCTGGCGCGACTGCTCGTCCTCGATATGGGCAGAGCCGGCGTCCTCGAACAGGCGCGAACGCACCCAGTTGGGCATGATCGCCGAAACCTGCAGGTCGACGCCCGCAGCTTGCACGTCGAGCAGGAGGCACTCGGTGAACGACAGCGCCGCGTGCTTGCTCGCGACGTATGCGCCCTGATGGGGCAGCGCCGTGACACCCCCGGTGGACGACACGATGCCCACGACGCCTCGCGAACCCTGCTCGATCATGCGGGGCACGAAGGCCCGCACGCAGTGGTACGCACCGTCGACGTTGACTCCCATGATCCGGCGCCAGCGAACGGGATCAACGTCCCAGAGGCGGCCGGCCACCTCGACGCCGGCATTGCTGATCAGCAGATCGACCTTGCCGTGCTGCGCGAAGACATCGGCGGCCAGGGACTCGACGGACTCTGCGTCCGACGCATCGACGTGATGAGCGGTCGCCGATCCGCCGGCGTCGCGCAGCGAGGCCGCGACCTGCTCGGCCCGATCGAGCTCGATATCGGTCACCACAACGTCCATGCCGTACTCGGCCAGGCGCCGGACGAAGCCTTCGCCGATGCCGGCTCCCGACCCCGTGACGACTGCGACTCCACTGCTGAACCTGTGCTGTGCTGCTGACATGGTGCTCCTCCATCGACCTACCGGACAGCGGGAAGCCTAGGAGCGGCGAAAGCGGCTCAGGACACATTCCTCCGCTGAGCGGAAGAACCCGTCATCGGGCGGTGACCCAGGCAGCGAGTCAGGAGGTCGTCGGTGCGATCGCTCGCTCGCGGGTCGCCACGAAGATGCGCGCTGCGGTGGCGCGCAAGGGCGGTACCGCGACGTCGAGGTGCACTAGCTCGGCCGGCCCAGAGACCGCCAGCGCAGCCGTGGCGGTATCGGCGGGGCCGATCGGCACCGCGATGCTCGTCAGTCCCACCGCGAGCTCCTCGCGGGCTACTGCCAGGCCCGTGGCCCGCACCCGGGCAAGCTCCTGGCCGAGCTTGTCGCGCCGCCCGATCGTAGCTGTCGTGAGGCGCTGCAGATCGGTCTCGGCGCCGGGGCCGGTTCCGGCCCAGCGCGCAGCGAGCAGCACCTTGCCGCTCGCCGTGGCATGAGCCGGATGCCGCAGGCCGCTGATCATCGGCACCCGGCCGCGGCCCCACACGCTCTCGAGGGCCACGGATTCCGAGCCGGACAGCACCGAGAGGTGCACACTGAGACCCGTGGAGTCGCGCAGCTCGTAGAGCAAGGGCAGCGCGACCTGATAGCGCGGATCCAGCTGCATCATCCGGTGTCCCAGCTCTCGCATGCGGAGCCCGAGCCGGTACGAGAAGCCATCGCGCTCGACCCACTCGAGAACGACGAGCCGTTGCAAGATGCGGTGAAGCGACGAGCCCGGCACACCGGCCCGGCGCGACAGTTGCTCGAGCGTCAGCTCCTCCTCGCGGCCCAGCGCATCGAGGATCGAATCAACACGCTCGAGCATCGCCGGCGCTGTCTCACGGTGTCCCCCCAGCTCGATATCGTCCTGGCTCGCCATGCGCCAACTCTAGATCAGACATGCACGCCGTCCGCTGCCTCGCGCCGCCGATGACCACGGCGCATCAGGCCGCACCACGGCGCATCACCCGAGATCGAGTTGACGTCCAACAACACCGCCACCGCCGCCGCCGAGGAGTCGAAGCACGGCTTAGGGCACCAGCACGAGCAGTACCCCATCGTGGCCGGCCGATGACTGGTCAGCCACCGGAAGCTGACCCGCCCGCGGGGCGACACGACACCTGGCTTCCGCGACTAGTGGTCAGGGCAATACGAAGTACGAAGCTGTCCGGCGCCGGGTAAGCGCCCGCTCGACCCGGTGCTTGATGCGCCACCCGTCGGTCGTCAAGGCGTAGGTGCACTCGTACTTCCCCGTGACTTCGTGGATTTCGTGGCCGTCTTCGCTGGCCTTGGCGTAGTCGAACCGGAAGGGCACGACGCTGCTGACGACATCGCCGTCGATGCGGATCGCGGGAAGATGCATCAGGTGCACGCCCCGGAACTGCTGGTTCATGTCGACGCAGAACTGCTTCAGCTCGCCGCGCCCACGATGGACCACATCGTCGCGGCCGTCGACTCCGAACATCTCGAACACCCCGTCGTCCACGAACAGATCTGCCCACTCTGCGGCGTCCCCGACATCCCATGACCGCGCGTACTCGCCCTCCAGACCCATGATGGCGACGCGCGCCTCGAACTCCTTCAGCCGTTCTTCCATGTCAGATCCTCTCGGTCAGCGTGCGGAAATTGCGCGCGGCGAGCGCCGAACGTTCGTCATCGGTCAGCGGCAACGTCTTGAGCACCTCTACCGACTTCCAGGCCTGCGCGAAACGCGGATCGACGTCATCCGGCACCGGGCGATCCGACGACCGGAGCGGAAGGACATCGCAGAACAAGTAGTTCGTCCCGAACATGACGCGGTCCACGCCGAACCGGCGCAGGAACGACACCATCTCGTCGGGCGTCACGATGCCGTCGGCGACCTCATGAAGTCGCAGCGAGGTGTCGACGTGGACGCCCCCGAAACGGGTCGCGAGCTCCAGGACCTCCCGGTCGAGCGCGCCGCCGAGCTCGCGGTCGTGCCCGCAGTGCGCGAACACCAGACGCAGATCTGGGAACTGCTCGAGCGCCCCGGTGAACCCCCCAGGTCGGCAGTGCGGGCTGTGGCCGCCCGTCTCCGTCAGGACCGGAAAACCCTCCTGCACGCAGAACTCGTAGAGCGGGAACAGCAGCTCATCCTGCCCCGGGATACCCATGTCAGACGGGACGAGCTTGACCCCGAGCGCACCGTTGGCACGCTGACGGGCGGCCTCCTCGACCGCACCTTCGGCGCCGAGGACGACGGGGTTCACTCCCGCGAAGTACGTGAATCCGTCGCCCTTGCCGGCGACGCCGGCGGCCCAGTCATTATTGGCCCGCGACCGGGCGGCGGCGCGCTCACGCACCTCACGTTCGGCCAGCGCGCGCTCGGCAGGATCGTCGGGGAGCGTGTACTGCCCGTGGCGCAGGTAGCGGCCGCTCCACGTGAACATCAGCATGTTGACCGCCGAGATGCCCAGGTGCGCCATGAGCTCGCGCACCTCTGGCACCGTGCCGAGATTGGGCGCATCCGGCTTGACCAGCGCGGGGCCCAGGAAATAATCGCGGATCTCGTGTCCGTGCGCATCACTGCGCTGCACGTGAGTGTGCATGTCGATGATCTCGAGATCGGTCATGTCAGCTGCCTTCCTCCACGTCGCGGATCGCATCGGGAATCCTCGTGCCGCCGAAAGCGGGCCGAGCCGTGGTGTGCATGAGTCCTCCGTCGGAGATGATGTGATGCCCCGTCAGATAGCTCGACAGCTCCGATGCAAGGAAGAGAGCAACGCCGGACGTCTCATCGGCCTCCCCCAAGCGACCGAGCGGCGTGGCATCCGCGGCCTGCCGGTAGAAGTCCTTGATCTCGGGCGAGGAGTCCTCGCTCGTCGCGAGCCGGCGGGTCCCCTCGGTCCAGTGCGTTCCGGGGACGAGGCAGTTGACCCGGATGCCGTACGGCGCGAGCTCCACGGCAGCGGACTTGGTGAAGTGGATGACCGCAGCATTAGCCGCGCCATACCCGGAGAGATTGGGCGCTGCCGCGACGCCGCTGGTCGATCCGACGTTGACGATCGTGCCGCCCCGTCCGCCGTGGACCATCGCGATTGCCTCGGCCTGGCACGACAGGAAGGTCGAGGTGAGGTTGAGCTCGATCGGCCGACGCCACTCATCCGCCGTGATGTCGAGGAATGGCTTGAACACACCGCCCGTTCCGCCGCAGACGTTAACCGCGACGCTGGGCGAGCCGAGGGCCGCCACGGTCTCTGCCACCATCCGGTGCGGTGCGTCCGGATCGGTCAGATCGGCCTGCACTGCGAGGGCACGGCGGCCCAGCTCCTCTATCTCGGCGGCGGTCCGCTGAGCCGCCTCGGCGTCGAGGTCGAC
>JBBSSC010000090.1:0-7843 GCA_038242465.1 Propionibacteriales bacterium
CTTGCCGAAGATCGCGCACTTGAAAAGATTGCTTCGAGCGACCGAGCGACCGACTTCGAGGGCATCGTCGACCGAGGCCGCACCCCGCACCTCGATAGCGATCTCGTGTTCGGCTCCCTCGGCGTCAGCGAGCAACTGCAGCGCGAGATCGCGGCAGACCTCAGTGACGACCTCCGTAAATGCTGCGGCGTCCGGGGTGACTCCCGAGGCGCCCGATGCCATGAGCAGCACGGTGTCATTGGTCGACTGGCAGCCATCCGAATCGAGCCGGTCGAAGCTCTGCGCCGTGGCGGCACGCAGTGCTGCGTCGGCCGTCGCGGAGTCGATGTCGGCATCAGTCGTGATGACGACGAGCATCGTGGCGAGCGCCGGAGCGAGCATCCCGGCTCCCTTGGCCATACCGCCGACCGTGTATCCGTCGCCGCCTGCAGTGGCTTCCTTCGCCACGGTGTCGGTCGTCATGATTGCGGTCGCGGCAGCAGTGCCACCATCGGCGCTCTGCCCCTCGACGGCCGCACGGACGCCCGAGAGCAGCGCGTCGCTGTCGTTCATCAGACCGATCAGCCCGGTCGAGCAGACCTGGACGTCGATCGCGCCGGCCCCCAGCAGCTCGGCGACGGTCTCGGCGGTGCGATGAGTCAGCGCGAATCCTTCGGCGCCGGTGTAGCAGTTGGCGCCGCCGGAGTTGATCGCGACGGCGACCGCCGAACCGGACTTGATGGCCTCCTGACTCCACAGGACCGGATTGGCCTTGCACCGGTTGCTTGTGAAGACTGCCGCAGCGGCCTTCGACGGGCCCTGGTTGACGACGACCGCGACATCGGGCGCGCCCGTCGACTTCAAGCCGGCAGGTACGCCCGCGGCGGTGAATCCCTGTGCAGCAGTCACACTCATGGAGCTATTCCGATCGTGGAGAGGCCCGTGGTCTCGGGGAGACCGAGGGCGAGGTTCATGGACTGGATGGCGCCGCCGGCGGTGCCCTTCACGAGATTGTCGATCGCCGAAACGACGACGAGGCGTCGGGCCCGGACGTCAATTGCGATCTGCAGCTGTGCGGTGTTGGCACCGAGCGTCGCAGCCGTCGTGGGCCACTGGCCCTCGGGCAGCAGATGGATGAACGGCTCGTCGTCGTACGCCGCCTGGTACGCAGCTCGGACGGCGTCAATCTCGACACCGTCCTTGATGCGGGCAGTCGTGGTCGCGAGGATGCCGCGCGCCATCGGCACCAGCGTTGGTGTGAACGAGATCGTGACCTCGTCTGCCCCAACGAGGCGCAGGTTCTGCATGATTTCGGGGACGTGCCGGTGCGTGCCTCCAACGCCATACGGCGATGCGGCACCGAGCGCCTCCGACGCCATCAGGTTCGCCTTGGGCGCCTTGCCTGCGCCCGAGTAGCCGTTCGCGAGCACCGCGACGATGTCGGTCGCCTCGACGAGTCCGGCCGAGACGGCGGGCTGGATGCCCAGCGTGATCGCCGTGACGTTGCAGCCCGGAACAGCGATGCGGTTGACGCCCCTCAGCACATCACGCTGATGGCCCTCCCCCACGATGAGCTCTGGCAGACCGTAGGGCCACGTGCCGGCGTGCTCGCCACCGTAGAACTCGGTCCAGTCCTGCGCCGACTGCAGGCGGAAATCCGCTCCCAGATCGATGACCATGACGTCATCGCCCAACTGGGCAGCGACGGCCCCGGACTCGCCGTGAGGCAGGCCTAGGAAGACGACGTCGTGCCCGCTGAGCACCTCGGTCGTCGTCGGTTGCAGGATGCGGCCGGCCAGCGGCACGAGATGTGGATGGTGCTTGCCGAGAGCCGAGCCCGCGCTGGACGCCGCCGTCAGCGCACCGATCTCGATGTTCGGATGTGACAGCAGGAGCCGCAGCACCTCGCCGCCGGCGTATCCGCTCGCACCGGCGACGGCGACTGTGATCGTGGTCATGTCTCCACCTTTGCAGACGTGTGATCTGGGGGTTGATGCACTCAGTCGGTGCCGAACTCCATGGCGGCAGCGTCGAGTGCATTCGCTTCATCGCCGCCGACGGCGGGATTGGCCTCGATCCGCACCGCACCTCCGGCAGGAAGCTCACCGAAGAGGGTGCCGTTCTCGACCAGGACCTGGCCCTGGTCGAGTGGCTGAGCCGCGTACTGCTCGAGCATCGCGCGCGAATCGGCGATATCGAGGTTGCGCATCGTCAGCTGGCCGATGCGGTCGGTCGGACCGAACACCGCATTCTCGGTACGCTCCATCGACAATTTCTCCGGGTGGTACGAGAAGTTGGATCCCTGTGTGTCGAGGATCGTGTAGTCCTCACCACGACGAAGCCGAAGCGTAACCTCGCCCGTGACGACAGATGCGATCCAGCGCTGCACCGACTCGCGCAGCATCATGGCCTGCGGGTCCAGCCAGCGACCTTCGTACATCAGGCGGCCGAGGCGGCGACCGTGCTGGTGGAAGTTGGCGATCGTGTCCTCATTGTGGATCGCGTTGACGAGGCGCTCGTAGGCGATGTGCAGCAACGCCATGCCCGGCGCTTCGTAGATGCCGCGGCTCTTTGCCTCGATGATGCGGTTCTCGATCTGGTCGGACATGCCGAGGCCGTGACGCCCACCGATCGTGTTCGCCAGGTGCACCAGCGCGACCGGATCCTCTGCAAAAGAGGTTCCGTTGATCGCGACCGGCTTGCCGGCCTTGAACGCGATCGTGACGTCTTCAGTCTCGATCTCGACCGATGGATCCCAGAACTTGACGCCCATGATCGGCTCGACAGTCTCCAGGCTCGTGTCGAGGTGCTCGAGCGTCTTGGCCTCGTGCGTCGCGCCCCAGATGTTAGCGTCGGTGGAATACGCCTTCTCCTGGCTGTCGCGGTAGGGAAGGTTGCGCTCGGTGAGCCATTGACTCATCTCGGTGCGTCCGCCGAGCTCGGCGACGAATGCCGCGTCGAGCCACGGCTTGTAGATCAGCAGCTCAGGGTTGGCCAGCAGCCCGTAACGGTAGAACCGCTCGATGTCATTGCCCTTGAACGTCGAGCCGTCGCCCCAGATGTTGACCGAGTCCTCGTGCATCGCCCGCACGAGAAGAGTTCCAGTGACGGCGCGGCCCAGCGGCGTCGTGTTGAAGTACGTCCGACCGCCCGAGCGGATGTGGAAGGCGCCACAGGCCAAGGCTGCCAGGCCCTCGTCGACAAGGGGACGCTTGCAGTCGATCAGCCGCGCCAGTTCAGCGCCATACTGCATCGCGCGGCCCGGGATACCGTCGATGTCCGGCTCGTCGTACTGGCCGATGTCGGCGGTATACGTGCACGGGACCGCGCCCTTGTCGCGCATCCAGGCGACGGCGACCGAGGTGTCGAGACCTCCGGAGAAGGCAATGCCGACGCGTTCGCCGACGGGAAGACTGGTGAGGACCTTAGACATAGCCTCAGTATTGCACAGTTATGCACCCCCCTGCAAAATCATGCACCCAACCGCTGACGAGAGGGTTATTGCCCTCCGAGGAGGGGGTTACTGCCCTCGGGGACGGCAGTAACCCCCTCGCCAAGGGGCGGTAACCCCCTCCTCGGCATTAGGTGCGGAGGGTGGCGCCGGTGGCTGTGCTTGCGGCGGCTACTGCGGCTTCTCGCGCCGCGCGGATATCGTCTTCGGTGAGGGTGCGGTCGGGAGCACGCAGGCGCAGCGCGAAGGCCAACGACTTCTTGCCCTCTGGCACCTGTCCACCCACGTAGACATCGAATAGGCGTACCGACTCGATCAACGGGCTCGCTCCGGCCAGTGCTGACTCGACCTCGCCTGCCACGACGGCGGTGTCGACCACGAGCGCAAGATCTTCTTTGGCGACCGGGAACGTGGAGAAGTGCGGGCGCGGCCCGACCTCGGGCGATGCCGCAATCCGCGCATCCAGGTCGACCTCGGCGGCGACGACGCGTGGTGCAAGACCATACGCCTTGAGCACCCGCGGGTGCAGCTCGCCGGCATGGCCGATCACGGTTTCATTAAGGACAATCTCCGCGCAACGGCCGGGGTGCCACGGCGCAACCTGCGCCTGGCGCACCTCGACCTCGACGAACATCGCCTCAGCAAGCTGACGCACGATGGCGATCGCATCGGCCCAGGACACCTCACGGCCCGGACCGGCCCACCCCGAACGGATGCGCTCGCCGCTCATGACCAGGCCCACGTGATGTGGCTGGTGCGGCAGCGAGGCTTCGAATGCAGCAAGTTCTTCGGCAGAAGGACGTCGGTCGACGCCGTAGATCGGAGCTTCGGCAGCACCGTCTTGCGGCAGGAAGACCCGGCCCGTCTCGGTGATGTGCACCGCCGAGTGTCCACGACCGACGTTGAGCACGAGACTGCGGAGCAACCCGGTCAACAACGTAGTCGTCATGCCGGGCTCTTCAGCCGACAGCGGGTTCTCCAGCAGCACCTGACGTCGGCGCACATCGTCGGCGTCGAGCCCGAGCCGATCCCAGTCGGCAGGACCGGCGAACGGGAACGTCTTGACCTCGATCAGACCTGCTCCGGCCAGCACGAGGCCTGCACGGCGTCGCAGCTTCTGGGAGGCCGTGAGCCCGCGACCGGCCGCAGCGGTAGGGACGATCGACGGCACCTGGTCGTACCCGACGACTCGCAGGACCTCTTCGACGATGTCGTACGGGTCGGTCAGATCGGGACGCCACGGCGGCGGCGTCACGATCAGCTCGTCGCCATCGATAGCTACCTCACAGCCGTTAGCCTCCAGCGCAGCGACGGCCGTATCGGCATCGATCTCAACGCCTGTGATGCGGGCTGGCAGATCAGCCGCCGCAACGATCTGCGCGGGTGGCGTTGCCTGGCCGACGCTCGTCAGCCCCGGCGAGACGGTTCCGCCGCCGAGCTCGGCCAGCAGCGTGGCCACACGTGTGGCGGCACACCCCTGCAGCGTCGTGTCTATTCCGCGTTCATTGCGCTTGCCCGCCTCCGAGGTGAGCCGGTGCCGGCGGGCCGACCGAAAGATCGTTGGCGGATCGAAATACGCCGCCTCGATCACGATGTCGGTCGTCGTCGCGTCGATCTCGACGTGGGCAGCACCCATGACGCCGGCGATGCCAATCGGTCCGCCGTCGTCCGCGATCAGCAGATCCGAAGCATCAAGCGAACGCACCACGTCATCGAGAGTCGTGATGCTCTCGCCCTCATGGGCGCGGCGCACCACGATGTCGCCGCGCAGCTTGGCCCGGTCGTATGCGTGATTGGGCTGACCCAGCTCGAGCATGACGTAGTTGCTGACATCGACTGCCAGCGAGATAGACCGCATGCCGGCGAGCTCGAGGCGGTTTGCCATCCACGCAGGCGTGGGACGGGTCGGATCGAATCCCGTGACCTCGCGCATCGTGAAGACGGGGCACGCGGCCGTGTCGTCGACCCGCACGGGGTAGGCATCGCCGGAGGTCTCGACGACGATGTCGGCAGGATCGTTGAACTGCACGCCGAAGACGATGGCCGCGTCGCGCGCGACGCCTCGCATCGACAGGGCGTAGGCGCGATCCGGGTTGACCTCGAGATCGAGGACCTCCTCCCCCAGACCCAGCAGCGCAATCGCGTCGTCGCCGGGCTCGGCCGAGTCAGCGTCGAGCACGACGATGCCGCTGGCGTCGCCAGGCAGACCGAGCTCCGACGTCGAGCAGATCATCCCGTCCGACACGTGGCCGTACGTCTTGCGCGCGGAGATCACCCCGCCGGGGATGAACTTGGCCAGCGATGGCAGCACCGTGCCCGGCAGCGAGACGACGACGAGGTCGCCTTCAACAAAGTTGTGCGCGCCGCAGATGATGCCGCGCGACGGGACGTCTTCGCCCGGAGCGTCGGGCACCGATGGATCGTTGTGGTCCGCACCGACGTCAACCCGGCACCAGTTGATGGTCTTGCCGTTCTTCTGCTCTTCCTTGACCAAGGCCAAGACGCGCCCGACGGTCAGCGGACCGCTGATGCCCGATGTGGCGATCTCCTCGAGCTTGAGGTCGAAGGCCGTGAGCCGCGCGGCCAGGTCGACGGTCGACAGACCCTCGGGCAGGTCGACGTACTGACGCAACCAGGAAACAGGAACTCTCATTACAGCTCGACTCCGAAAGGCTCGGTGAAACGGATGTCGCCATCGAACAGATCACGCAGATCGGCGATGTCGTAGCGCGATGTGATGGTGCGGTCGATACCGATGCCGAATGCGAAGCCCGAGTAGCGGTCGGGATCGATACCGCAGGCGATCAGGACGCGCGGGTTGACGACCCCACATCCGCCCCACTCGACCCAGCCCTCGCCCCTGCAGGTTCGGCAGTCGGCGACGGCATCAGGCTCGTTGTGGCACACGTAGCAGAGCAGATCCATCTCGGCGCTCGGCTCGGTGAACGGGAAGTACGACGGACGGAATCGCGTCGTCATGCCATCGCCATAAATCGCCTTCGCGAAGTGGTCGAGCGTGCCCTTGAGATGGGCCATCGACAGGCCCTCGTCGATCGCGAGTCCCTCGACCTGGTGGAACACTGGCGAATGCGTCGCGTCGAGCTCATCGGTACGGAACACACGGCCGGGGCAGGCGATGTAGATCGGGGGCGTGCGTGTCAGCATTGTGCGCGCCTGCACGGGAGACGTGTGCGTGCGCAGCACCATCGCAGCGCGCTCAGGCGTCACCCAGAACGTGTCCTGCATCGTCCGCGCAGGATGATCCGGACCGAGGTTGAGCGCATCGAAGTTAAGCCATTCGGCCTCGACCTCGGGTCCCTCGGCGATCTCCCAGCCCATCGCGACAAAGATGTCGGCGATGTGCTCCGACAGCGTCGTAACGGGGTGACGGGCACCGGTCGGCATGACGTCCCACGGGAGTGTCACGTCGACGGCCTCGGTGACGAGCGCCTTCTCCTCCTCGGCGGCCTCGACCTCGGCGGTCTTGGCCGCGAGCGCCTGGTTTATCGCACCACGTGCCTGGCCGACGCGCTGGCCGGCCTCCTTGCGCGCCTGGGGCTGCAGGGCACCGATCTCGCGGTTCGCCAACGCGATGGGCGAGCGATCACCGACGTGGTCGATGCGCACCTTCGCGAGATCGTCGAGCGTGACGGCTGCAGCAATCGCGGCGAGGGCCTCGTCGCGCATGCGTTCGATCTCGTCGGAACGCAAGGGAGTGACCTCCACCGGATCGTACGAGGAGTTGGGCGCGGACACAGTAGACCTGTCTTTCGAGACTTCTTGATAGGCGTGTAGCTCGAGCGTGCGGAATCCCGCTGGGCCGGGATCGCCCACCCAGTCTAGTGAGGTCGCCGCTCAGTCGGTCATCGAGTCGGGCTCGTTGATGGGGAACCACACACCGATCTGCGCACCGCCGCCGTCCGCGTCACTGATCTCGATGTATCCCCCATGCTCCTCGACGATGCCCCGCACGATGTACATTCCCAGGCCGCTGCCCGCGCCGGGCCCCGAGCGCCAGAACCGGCTGAACACGCGCTGGCGCATCTCTTCGGGGATGCCGGGACCGTTGTCGTGGATCTGCAGCGACACTCCCCCACGTCCATCCCCGTGATCGGCATTCTGCACGCCGACCTCGCGCAGGCCGAAGCCGTGACGCATCGCATTCTCTACCAGATTCGTGACGACCTGATGGATGCGGTCGCTGTCGCCCCAGATCAGGTCGAGACTGTCGGTGATGCTGATCTCGAAGAGCTCCCCCGTGCCGCCCGAGACGCTCGTCAGGACGTGGCGGACCACCTCGTCGAGCTTGACCGGTCCGCGCTTGAGCGTCAGACGGCCCGCATCGATGCGGGCCGCATCAAGCAGCTCGGTGATGAGACGGCTCAATCGGTCAGCCTCGGCGTCTACGGTCTC
>JBBSSC010000091.1:0-7842 GCA_038242465.1 Propionibacteriales bacterium
CGACGGCGGTCGGCGACTCCTGAACGTGATCGGCCGGGTCGGTGGCCGCCGCCATCTGCTGGGTCTGCTCGCCGGCCTGGGGATCAGCTTCGTCGTCGTCATCGGCGTCGGCATGATCGTTACCGCCGCCGGCCTCAGCCGGACGAACCCAGATTTTCTGGTCCGCGGAGGGCTTAACCCTTGAGGTGCTCCAGTTGGGCGGCGACACTCAGCTCGGCGGCGGGCCACAGGATCTTGTCGACGTCCTTGTAGACGACCTCGACAACCTCGCGCGGGGTGTTGGCTCCGGCCCCGACGGCCGCCCGCACCTGCTCGAGGCGATCGGCACGGTGCTCGAGGTAAAAGTCGACTACGCCGGCCGGCTGATCGATGACGGGTCCGTGCCCCGGCAGGATCCGGTCGACGGCTCCCTCCTCGACGAGCTCACGGATGAGCAGCAGCGAGTCGAGGTACGGCCCCAGGACGCCGTCCGGGTGGGCGATGACCGTCGTCCCGCGGCCGAGGATCGTGTCGCCGCTGAGCAGGGAGCCGTCGGCACCGACAAGGAAGCAGCACGAGTCTGTCGTGTGGCCGGGCGTGGCGATGACCTCGATCGACAGTCCGTCGAGCTCGATCGTCCCACCGTCGACCAGCGGCTCCGCTCCACGCGAGTACGCCGGATCGAACGACCGCGCCGGCGCACCCGTCAGCTCGACCATGCGCCCCAGCGCCTCGGTGTGATCGTGGTGGCGATGTGTGAACAGGATCAGCCCGACCTCGCCCGCTGCTGCCAGGACGGCCTGCAGATGATCTTCGTCGGCGGGTCCCGGATCGACCACGATCGCGCGCGTTGCGCCGGGCTCGCGCAGGATCCAGGTGTTGGTGCCGTCGAGCGTCATGATGCCCGGATTGGCCGCAAGGACGAATGACGCTCGATCGGTCACGACAACGGGGCTCATGGCTTCTCTCCCAGGGACGTCTCGAGGAATGGCTCACCGTCGACGAACACGATCCTCGGCAGGATGGTCGTGAAGGTCCGTTCGGCCGAGGCTGCGACGACGGTGCTGGCGGTATGCACCGAGACCTCGCGGCACGCCGAGATCGTCGGCGGCATCATCGCGGCCTCACCGGCTTCCACTGCGGCAAGCACGCGCGACAGCGGTGCCCAGCTCGCGTGATCGGCCTCTCGGCTGATTGCGCCGACCCGCTGCCCTTTCGGCAGGGCTGCGACGAAGAAGCGGGTGTCATAGCGCTTCGGCTCGAAATCCGGCGTGATCCAGTGCGCCCAGGCGCCCAGCAGATCAGCGCGAAGCACCAGACCGCGGTCGGTCAGGAAGTCAGCGAAGGCCATCTCGCCGACGTCTAGCGCGATGCGTGCGACAGCCATGTCGTCGCCGCTCGTGTCGGAGACGACGGTGTCGCCGTCGGGCCCGGCCAGCAAAATGCCGGTCTCCTCGAACGTCTCGCGCACCGCCGCGACGACGAGCCCCTTAGCCAGGTCCACATCGCACGAGAACAGCCTGGCCCAATGGGCAGGCTCCGGCCCGAACCACGGGACATCCCGCTGGCTATCGGACGGCATCAGCCCGCCACCGGGGAACACGTACATGCCGGCCGCGAACGCCATCGTCGTCTGTCGACGCATCAGATACGCCTCGATGCCATCGTCGCCGTCACGAACGACCACGATCGTGGAAGCGTCGCGCGCGATGGCAGGCTCAACCCCGGTATCTGCATTGGCAACCGCATCCCGCAAACGGTCGGGCAAAGGGATGCGGACAGTCATCGGATCTCGACGATCAGCTCGACCTCTACGGGTGCGTCGAGCGGGAGCGCCGCGACGCCGACCGCGCTGCGGGCGTGGATTCCGGCTTCGCCGAAGGCCGCCCCGAACAGCTCACTGGCGCCGTTGGCGACGGCAGGCTGACCCGTGAAGTCGGGCGTACTGGCCACGAAGACCGTCGCCTTGACGACCTGCACGACCGCGTCGAGACCGATGAGCGACTTGACCGCTGCGATCGCATTGAGCGCACACTGACGCGCGCACTCCTGAGCCACCTCGGGAGTGACCTCGGCGCCGACCTTGCCGGTCGCGACGAGCTCGCCGGCGCTCAACGGTAGCTGCCCAGACGTGTAAATGTACGAACCCGTGCGAACCGCCGGAACATAGGCGGCGACTGGCGCGGGAACTGAAGGAACCGCCAGGCCGAGAGCGGCCAGGCGAGCCTCCACGGCGCTTGATGCGGCGGACATCAGCCGACCGGTCGTTTGAAGTAGGCGACGAGGTTCTCGGGGTTCATGCCCGGCACGACCTGCACGAGCTCCCACCCGTCAGACCCGAAGTTATCGAGGATCTGCTTGGTCGCGTGAACGAGAAGTGGCGCGGTGAGGTATTCCCATTTCGTCATGGTCCGACTGTATAGGTGTGCCTTCTCGGGACGAACCACTCAGCCGTCAGCGCTGACGAGCGCCAGCAGATCGAGCATCATCTCGCGGACCGATGACTCATCGAGGCCCGTGCTCTGCAACAGGGTGATATTGACGAGTTGATCCCCGAAGGCCGCGACGCCTTGCCCGTGGATGCTGTCTCCTCCGGACGTGCCGACCGCGACCCACGCACCGTCACCGACGCCGGGGACGTCCTCGACATCGCCGTCGACCACATTGCCCGCCTTGGACGCCTCGTAGCCACCGCCGGCGCCATCCACCGCGAAGACACCCAGCGACGGCTCGCGGGGATCGTCGGAGTTGAAGCCGCAACCACCCCCGGGAACTTCCTTGAGCGTGACCGGACCGCCGAGGATCTCTCCCACCGCACTGAGCGACAACGTCTCGCACGGGTCGGTGGCTTCTGCGTCGGCCGAAGCCTTGGCTGAAGCTGAGGTGCCGGATGCAGCGGGAGAGTCGTCCTTCTCGCTGCCGCAGGAGGCGAGCAGGCAGATCGCGGTCACCACGACGAGGACAGTAAAGCGACGCATAGAAACTCCTCAGAGCGCTCAGGGGCTCTCAGAGTAGGGGCAATACCCCCTGAGAGGTAGCGGAATTCGGCGAAAGGAGGCGAAGTCATGCAGTCTCGGTAGGCTCGTGGCGTGGCCTTCTCGACGCAGCTCCATGTCGTCACCGGCAAGGGTGGCACCGGTAAGACGACGGTTGCCGCCGCTCTCGCGATGTCGCTGGCCGACCGCGGCAAAAAGGGTCTACTCTGCGAAGTCGAGGGTCGCCAAGGCATCGCGCAGCTCTTCGATGTCCCGCCACTGCCGTACGAGGAACGCGAGATCGCCGTCGGTCTCGGCGGCGGCGAGGTCTACGCCCTCGCGATCGACCCCGAAGCCGCACTGCTCGAGTACCTCGCGATGTTCTATCGCCTGGGTCGCGCGGGCAAGGCGCTCGACAAGTTCGGCATCATCGATTTCGCGACGACGATCGCGCCCGGCGTCCGCGACGTCCTACTGACCGGCAAGGTCTACGAAGCCGCCCGCCGCCGCGACGGCGACCGGTTCACATACGACGCCGTCATCATGGACGCCCCGCCGACGGGACGCATCACGCGCTTCCTCAACGTCAACTCCGAAGTAGCGGGGCTCGCCAAGGTCGGGCCCATTCGCCGTCAGGCCGACTCGATCATGCAGATGATGCAATCTGCCGAGACTCGGGTCCACCTCGTAACGGTGCTCGAAGAGATGCCCGTGCAGGAGACCATCGACGGCATCGCCGAGCTCACCTCTGCACGTCTTCCCGTAGGCCAGGTGATCCTCAACCTCGTGCGGCCCTCGCTGCTGTCCGCGGCTACCCGCGATGCCCTGACAGATGGATCGCTCGAGGCAGGCACCGTTGCGACGTCGCTGTCGCGTGTCGGGCTCGATCCCGATGCCGCTCCTGCCCTGCTCGCCGGCGGCGCCGCTCACCTCGAGCGGCAGCATCTCCAGGACGGCCAGCGCGAGATCCTCGACGACTGCGGACGTCCGCTCATCGAGCTGCCCCTGCTAACCGATGGCATCGACCTCGGCGCGCTGTTCGAGCTTGCGGAGAAGTTGGAGGCCACTCAGATGGAGGCAAGCGCATGACGGGCAAGCCGCAGACCAGTCCTTCGGCCCGCAAGTCCCGCACGTCTCCGCGAGGCGGATCCCGTGCCGCATCCGGCAGGACCCTCGACATCGATGCGATGCTCGGCGACCTCACGACCGAGATCATCGTGTGCTGTGGCTCCGGCGGCGTCGGCAAGACCACGACCGCCGCGGCGCTGGCCCTGCGCGCGGCAGAGAAGGGCCGCACGGTCTGCGTGCTGACGATCGATCCGGCTCGCAGGCTCGCGCAGTCGATGGGTCTGACCGAGCTCGACAACACGCCACGTCCGGTCAAGGACGCCCAGCTCGACGGCGGCTCGCTCGACGCCATGATGCTCGACATGAAGCGGACTTTCGACGAGGTCGTCGAGCAGCATGCGACGCCCGAGAAGGCCGCCCAGATCCTGGCCAATCCGTTCTACGTCGCCTTGTCGAGCTCATTCGCCGGCACCCAGGAGTACATGGCGATGGAAAAGCTCGGTCAGCTTCACGCAACCGGCACGTGGGATCTCATCGTCGTCGACACGCCGCCGTCGCGCTCGGCCCTCGACTTCCTGGACGCCCCCGACCGGCTCTCATCGATGCTCGACGGTCGATTCATCAAGCTGATGCTGGCGCCCGCCAAAGGCCCCGCCAGACTGATCAGTGCCGGATTCGGCATCGTCACGAGCGCCCTCAACAAAGTCCTCGGCGCCCAGGTGCTGACCGATATGCAGACGTTCATCGCGGCCTTCGACACTCTCTTTGGCGGATTCCGCCAGCGGGCCGAGGGCACGTATGCCCTCCTGAAGGCCGACGGCACGAAGTTCATCGTCGTCGCCGCGCCCGAGTCGGCCGCGATGCGAGAAGCGTCCTACTTCGTCGAACGGCTCGCAGGCGAGGGCATGCCCTTGGCTGGACTCGTGGTCAATCGCGTGCATGATGACGGCGCGGACGGGATCGACGCAGTCGACGCCGAGTCGGCCGCCCACAAGCTCGCGAGCGGCGACGCAGGCGACCAGGCGACAGCCGATCTGCTGACCATCCATGCCGACCGCTCGCGGGTCGCGAGCCGCGAGATCCGACTGCGGAAGCGATTTTCCGCAGCACATCCGGCGGTCGCGACAATTCCTGTCGCGGCATTGCCCAGCGACGTCCATGATCTCGACGGGCTACGCCTAATCGGAGACTTGCTGGCTGGACGTTCCTAGATCGCGGCCCCTTGGACCGCGATCGTCAGACCGCGATCTGCAGGACGCTTCTCCACGCGGTGACGTTGGGACGACGACGCAGGAGCGCACGACGTTCGCGCTCTGTCATACCGCCCCAGACGCCCCACTCGATCCGGTTGTCGAGCGCTTCGGCCAGGCACTCGGCCCGAACCTCGCACGTGCCGCACACTTGCTTGGCACGATTCTGCTCGGCGCCCTTGACGAAAAGATCATCGGACTTACCTCGACAGGCAGCATCGGCCGCCCAATTTTCATTCCACATTCGCAAACCTCCCCGAGACCGGCCGGATGGCCGAAGTTGGTTGTCTCCAACCTACGAACGCTGGAGCGCAGGCGTCAGAGCGTTACTAACCATCTTCTCTAGTCCATCGTGACTAGACACGCTGTCGCGAGGCGACAAGCTGTCGCTCGATAATCGTTGGTGGAGGTCCCGTAAGCTGTCCCTTATGGCCTCGGAGGATTTTCGCGACTCGCTGCGCCGAGCAGCCCAGTCCGAGACACACAGCAAGCACAAGCCCGTCCTCATCGCCGCGATGGCCAAGCTTTCGGTGCTCGCCGGCTTGCTCGTCGCACTCGTGATGATCCCGACGACGACGCTGATCGCGGTGACCGCCAACAAGGTCAGCAGCGACATCATCGACCTGCCTCTGACACTCGAAGACCTCCCGAGCGCCCAGACGACACGGCTCCTGGCAGCCAATGGCGACCTCCTCGCGTACTTCTACAAGGAGAACCGCCAGGACGTCCCCTTGAAGGAGATCGCCCCGGCGATGCAGGATGCGATCCTGTCGATCGAGGATGCCCGCTTCTACGAGCACGGAGCCCTCGACCTCAAGGGCACGCTGCGCGCACTCGTCAACAACGCTTCCGAAGGCCAGACGCAGGGCGGCTCCTCGATCACGCAGCAGCTCGTCAAGTTGACGCTGGTCTCGCAGGCCACGACCAAGGAGCAGGTGCAGGCGGCGACCAAGAAGTCCACGGCCCGCAAGATCCGCGAGCTCAAGCTCGCGATCGAGTACGAGTCGAAGCACAGCAAGAAAGAGATCCTCGAGCGCTACCTGAACCTCGCGTACTTCGGCGACGGCGCCTACGGCATCAGCGCCGCGGCGCTGCACTACTTCTCGCGCACCCCCGATCAGCTCAATCCTCGCCAGGCGGCGACGCTCGCAGGTCTGGTCAAGAATCCCGTCGAGTTCGATCCCAACGTCTACCCCGAGAAGGCCCTGCAACGCCGCAACACGGTGCTGGCCGTCATGGCTCGACTCGGCAAGATCCCGGCCGCGGATGCCGAGAAGTTCCAGGCTGCCCCGCTGGCACTCAAGGTCACCGAGTTTCCCAATGGCTGTGTCGGCGTCGCCGGCGAGTTCGCCTGCGACTACGCCCGCCAGTGGCTGCTGGCCCAGCCCGCGCTCGGCACCACGATCAAGGAGCGCCAGACCCAGCTCGAGCGCGGTGGCCTCACGATCAAGTCGAATATCGACCTCACGATGCAGGCTGCGGCCGACGATGCCGTGACCTCGACGGTCAAGTCCACCGACGAGGCCATCGCGTCGCTCGCGATGGTCGAGCCCGGCACCGGAAACGTCAAGGCCGTCTCGCAGTCGCGCCCCATGGGACGCAGCAAGAAGCGCGGCGAGTCGTACATCAACTTCGTCGTGCCGACCGCGTACGGCCAGTCAGGCGGATTCCCGGCCGGCTCGACGTTCAAGATGTTCACGGTCGCCGCGGCGCTCAAGAACGGCATCGACGTCGGCCAGGCGTACAACTCGCCGAAGTCGATGACGATGCCTGCCGGCTCGTATACCGCCTGCAACGGCGGCGGCGTCTCGCCCTGGCCGGTCAAGAACTCGACCACCTCCGGCCGCAAGAACATGTACACCGGCACCCGTGAGTCGGTCAATACCTACTTCTCGCAGCTTGAGAAGCAGGCCGGCCTGTGCAACACGGTCCGCGCGGCCGAGGCGATGGGCATCAAGGTGCCGAACGACGACCAGGTGGGTCCGTTCACGCTCGGTGTCACCGATGTCAGCCCACTCGAGATGGCTGCGGCCTATGCCACACCGGCCTCGGGCGGCATGTACTGCAAGCCCCGTCCCGTTGCGGAGATCCTCGACGTCAAGGGCAATGTCATCAAGTCCTACGGCCCCAGCTGCAAGCGCGTCCTGACCACCGAGCAGGCGGCGCAGATCAACGACATCTTGCGCATCGTGCAGGAGTCTGGCTTCGGAGCGCAGAACGGCACCCGGTTGGACATCCCGTCAGCGGCCAAGACCGGAACGGCCCAGGAGAACAAGGCCGTTTGGTACAACGGCTACACCCCCGAGCTCGCCACGGCCTCGATGATCGCGGGCGTCGTGACCAATAATAAGGACGAGGCCCTCAACGGCAGGCCCAAGTCATTGGCCGGCGTCACGATCAACGGCAGCTTGCTCGACTTCAACGCCGTCGGCGGCTCCTCCCTGGCAGGCCCCATGTGGGCCAAGGCCATGCAGAAGATCCAGGACAGTCTCGCCCCGGTCAACTTCGACAACCCGCCCAAGCGTCAGCCGGTCCCTGCTGCCGCCCCAGAGAAGAAGAAGAAGAAGAAG
>JBBSSC010000092.1:0-7792 GCA_038242465.1 Propionibacteriales bacterium
ACGTTCCCGATGTTCGTCTACGGTGCCTCGCAGCGAGGCGTGCCGATGCAAGTCAACGTGATCGGCACCGCGATGTTCGTCATAGCCATAACCCTCGTCGTCGCCGGAGAGCTCAACCGCCGCCGGAAGGTGCGCTCGCTGGCGGGCTGACTTTCACCACGCCCGAAAAATCTGTGTTCGTCCGCCCGGGAACGGACAAACACAGATTCTTCGGTCACCACGGGAATTACAGGTGGCTCTGCGCCTCGACCAAGACGGTGCGCAGGATCTGCTCCATCTCGTCGAAGTGGCTTTGATCGGCGATCAACGGGGGAGAGAGCTGGATGACGGGATCGCCGCGGTCATCGGCTCGGCAGTACAGGCCGTTGTCGAACAAGGCCTTCGACAGGAAACCACGCAGGAGCCTCTCGGACTCGTCGGCGTCGAATGTCTCCTTGGTGCCCTTGTCCTTGACCAGCTCGATGCCGTAGAAGTAGCCATCGCCGCGAACATCACCGACGATGTCGAGGTCGAGCAGCTTCTCCAGCGTCGAGCGAAACGCACCCTCATTGCGTCGCACCTGACCGTTGAGGTCCTCGCGCTCGAAGATGTCGAGATTCGCCATCGCGACAGCTGTCGACACGGGATGTCCGCCGAAGGTGTACCCGTGGGCGAAGCTGTTGTCGCCCTCCAGGAATGGCTCCATGATGCGGTCGGAGGCGATCATCGCGCCGAGCGGCGAGTAGCCCGACGTCAAGCCCTTCGCGCACGTGATCATGTCGGGCACGTAGCCGTACTTGGTCGCGCCGAACATCTCACCGAGGCGTCCGAAGGCGCAGATGACCTCGTCGGATACAAGCAGGACATCATGCTCGTCGCAGATCTCGCGGACCCGATCGAAATATCCCGGCGGGGGAGGGAAGCAGCCGCCGGCGTTCTGCACCGGCTCGAGGAACACCGCCGCGACGGTGTCGGGTCCCTCGGCGAGGATTGCCTCCTCGATACGGTTTGCAGCCCACAGACCGAACTGCTTGAGATCGTCGCCGTGCTCGGGAGCACGGTAGAAATTGGTGTTCGGCACGTGCACTGTCGAGGGCACGAGTGGCTCGAACATCTGCTTCAGCGCCGGGATACCAGTGATCGACAGGGCCCCGTGAGGTGTGCCGTGATACGCGACCTGGCGGCTGATGACTTTGGTCTTGAGGGGCTTGCCCGTCAGCTTGAAGTACTGCTTGGCCGCCTTCCAGGCGGTCTCGACGGCCTCGCCGCCGCCGGTCGTGAAGAACACCCGGTTCAGATCGCCCGGGGCGTAGGACGCGATGCGCTCGGCCAACAGGATCGCGTTGGGGTGCGCGAACGTCCAGATCGGGAAGAATGCAAGCTCGCTGGCCTGCTTGGCCGCGGCCTCCGCGAGCTCTCGGCGCCCATGGCCCGCCTGGACGACGAACAGCCCGGCGAGGCCGTCGAGGTACTTGCGGCCCCGCGCATCCCAGATGTGCATCCCGTCGCCCTTGGTCATGATGGGGATGTCGTGGGACTCGTCGTAACCTCCGTGGCGCGAGAAGTGCATCCACAGATGGCGTTTCCCGGCCTTCTGGAGGTGTTCGAAATCTTCTGGGTCCATACTCCAGTATCACGAGAGAATGCTGCTAAAAACAAGGGATTTCGTCGTCTGATCCGAGATTGGCCCTGGAATCCGTTGCCTGCCGATGGAGTATGGGGTTGGATGAGGCGTATGAGAATCCTGCTCGTCGGTGCGGGTGGCGTAGGCGCGGCGTTCTGCGCGATCGCCGCTCGTCGCGACTTCTTCGAGGCCGTCGTGGTCGCCGACTACGCGCTGACCAGTGCCGAGCGTGCTGTCGCCGCGCTCGACGATCCGCGGTTCACCGCCGCACAGATCGACGCGTCTGATGCCGCTTCGGTCGGGGCCCTTGCAAGGGATTCCGGCGCGACGCACGTCATGAATGCCGTCGATCCGCGGTTCGTGATGCCGATCTTCGACGGCGCTCTCGCGGCCGGTGCCGACTACCTCGACATGGCCATGAGCTTGTCGAAACCGCACCCCTCGCATCCCCACACATCGCCCGGGGTCAAGCTCGGCGATGAGCAGTTCGCGGCCGCCGATCAGTGGGTGGCGGCGGGAAGGTTGGCCCTGGTCGGCATCGGCGTCGAACCCGGCCTGTCCGATGTCTTCGCGCGCTATGCCGCCGATCACCTGTTCAGCGAGATCGACGAGTTGGGTGTTCGAGATGGTGCGAACCTGACCGTCGACGGTTACGACTTCGCGCCCTCGTTCTCGATCTGGACCACGATCGAGGAGTGCCTCAACCCTCCTGTGATCTGGTCTGTCGACGATGAGGGGCACGGCGAGTGGTTCACGACCGAGCCGTTCAGCGAGCCGGAGGTCCTTGACTTTCCCGAAGGCATCGGCCCCGTTGAGTGCGTCAACGTCGAGCATGAAGAAGTGCTCCTCATGCCGCGGTGGATCAAGACCAAGCGCGCGACGTTCAAGTACGGGCTCGGCAACGAGTTCATCGAGGTGCTGCGGACGCTCCACAAGCTGGGCCTTGACTCAACGGAGAAGGTCGACGTCGGGGGAGTGCAGGTGTCGCCGCGCGATGTCGTCGCTGCCTGTCTGCCCAATCCGGCGACGCTCGGCGACAAGATGCACGGAAAAACCTGCGCGGGGCTGTGGGTCACGGGCACGGGCACGGATGGCCAGCCGCGGTCGACGTATTTGTACCACGTCGTTGACAATGACTGGTCGATGCGCGAGTACGGCCACCAGTGCGTCGTGTGGCAGACCGCGGTCAACCCCGTCGTGGCGCTCGAGCTGCTGGCAACCGGTGTGTGGTCGGGCTCAGGTGTGCTTGGCCCGGAGGCCTTCGACGCCGTCCCCTTCCTCGACCTCCTTCGCGATGGCTACGCCTCCCCCTGGGGCCAGCAGGAGCTGTGAAAAATCCTGGTGTATCGCGACCGGAGACCGGTCAACATGCATCAGGGTTCGTCCACGCCGGCCGCCTGGCAGACGTAGGCCCCCACCTTGCGGCGTGCTTCGGCGTCATCGGCCTTACCAGGTAGGTAGTACGTGGAGCGTGGGCGCCGGTCACTCCAGAACTCGCCGGTGCTGGTGATCGCTGCGGGAGACGCCGTGAGCCACACGATCGTGTCGGCGCCCTGTTCGGCGCTGCGCAGGAGGGGTGCCGCGATCTTGGCGAAGCGCGGCAATGAGTCGGTGACACCGGGTGTGTCGGCCCATCCCGGATGCATGCTGTGCACCGTGATGCCATCGGCGGCGTACCGGCCGGCCAGGAGCTCGGCCAGCGTGACCTGGATGCGCTTGGTGCGGGAGTACGCGCGAACCGGTGTGTACTCCTCGATCCGATACTCGATGTCGTCGCCAATCGTCTCGTCCAGTGGTGCGGAGTACATACCGCCCGAGGAGACGATGACGACGCGTGCAGACTCCGCTGCCGCCAGGTTCGGGCGCAACAACTCGGTCATGAGCAGAGGGCCGATGACGTGCGTCGCCAGGGACAGCTCGTGCCCCTGCGCGCTCTCGCTGCGTTCGGGAGGCATCAGGCCTGCGTCGTGGACGATCGCGTGCAGTGCCGGGACGCGTCTGCTCAGATCGGCGGCGTAGGCGCGGACCGCATCGAGGTCGCTAACGTCGCACACCTCCTCGAGGAGCTGAGCGTCGGGGACGTCGCGGTGGATGAGGGCTGCAGCCTCGCGGAGACGCTCGGCGTTGCGCCCGACGAGATGGACCGTGGCGCCCAGACGCGCGATACCCGCTGCTGCCGCACGTCCGAGTCCGCTGCTGCCACCCGTCACGATGACGTGTCGGCCGGCCAACGACTGGGGATCGGGATCGGCGGGCCACCAGTGACGACGCAGGGCCGGACCGATCGAGGAATAGCCGGGGACGATCGTCTTGTCGAGAATCGTGTCTAACGCGCTGACGAGTGAGGGGGCCATGCCTTCACGGTAGGCGGGCACCGGACGCCGCGCCCGCGAGCATCCCGCGTAGGCCGAAAATCGTGCGAGTCTGCACCGGATCGTCGAGCGATCTGGTGCAGGCTCATACGATTATCGACCGGGTGGCTAGAGCAGCTCGGCTTCGTGCATGGCGATAGCGACCTGCACGCGGTTGGTTGCCTGCAACTTGGTGAAGATATGGGAGATGTGGGCTTTCACGGTGGCGACGCTCATGTGCAGCGTCGCGGCGATCTCGGCATTCGATGAGCCGCGGCCGATCGAGATCGCGACCTCCTGCTCGCGGTCGGTCAGCTGCGCGACACGCGACAGGGCCTCATCGACGCGCACGTCGGGCACAGCGTCGGTGACCTGGCGGATGAGGTGGGCCGTGATGGTCGGCGACAGCATCGGCTCGCCCGCGACGACCCGCGAGATCGCAGCGACGATGTCGGCCGGGGGAGTGTCCTTGAGCAGGAAGCCATTGGCTCCCGCTGCCAGCGCGCGGACCACATACTCATCGGCGTCGAAGGTCGTCAGCACGATGACCTTCGGCGGCGCGGGCATCGCGAGCACGGCGGCCGTCGCCGCGATGCCGTCCATGACTGGCATGCGGATGTCCATCATCACGACATCGATGCCGCCCGCCTGCACCCGATCGACCGCGATCTTGCCGTTCGGCGCCTCGCCCACGATCTCGATGGCGGAGGAGCCGCCGAGGATCAGCGCCAGCCCCGCCCGCACGAGGGCGTCGTCATCGGCCAGGAGTACGCGGATCGTCATGCGGGCCACGGTAGCCAGGCCTCGAGCACGAACTCGCCCCCGCCTGAGATGCGATGGTTCAATCGTCCGCCTGCGAGCTGGGCGCGCTCGGTCAGGCCGATGAGTCCCAGCCCGGACTCGGGGGGCGCGGACTGTCGGGCGCCGACGAGCAGCGGATTGCGCACCTCGACGCTGACGCCCTCGGACGGCCCGCCGTCGAGATGGATTGTCACGAGCGTGTTGGGAGCATGTTTGCGCGCATTGGTCAGCGCCTCCTGGACCACGCGGTAGAGCGTCCGGCCCAGCGACTCGGGGACGTTGTCAACCGTCATCTCACGACCGCTCACGATCCGCATGCCGGACCGCCGGGCCTCCTCGATCAGATCGGGCAGATCCTTCGCCTCGGGCTGTGGCAGCTCCGGATCCGCATCTCCGGGCCCGTCCCGCAACAGACCGAGGACCTCCCGCAGCTCGACCATCGCGTGGTGGGAGTTGTCCTGGATGATGCGCGCCGTCGCACGCATCTGGTCGGCATCAAGGTCTTCACGGTAGACAAGGGCCCCGGCGTGCATCGTCACGAGCGAGATCCGGTGCGCCAGGACGTCGTGCATCTCGCGGGCGATCCTGGACCGTTCGGCCGCGCGAACCTGAGAGAGACGCGTGGCCTGCTCGGCCTCGGCCGTCTCGGCGCGCTCGCGCAACGTTGCGAGCAGTTCGCGCCGCGAGCCGAGGTACATGCCCCAGCCGACGGTCATGGCCACAAGCATCACCAGGATCGGCACGATGACGGCGGGAGGGTCACTGCTGATTGGATTGTTGGCCTCGATGACCAGTCCCGCGGACAAGCCGAGCAACCCGACCGGGATGATCTCGCTTAGGCGCCTACGCGTCGACATAGAAGCGAGGCTGAGCGTCGCGGGCCCGCTGGACGACCACGAGACGAATGTCGCCGCGTTCGCGATCGCTGCGACGGCCAGTGGAAGGCGGCGACGCAAGGGAAGCAGCGCGAGCGTGGCGACGCCCAATCCGAGATCGGTCCAGAACCACCAGCGGTGGTTCTGCCACTGCCACTGCCCGATCTCGAACCACGCGAGCCCGCTGATGGAAACCACGAGCAGGTACCGCCAGACGCTGCCCCACCGGCTGAGCGGCGGGGGACACGTCACGGGGGGCACATCTCCAGGCTAGGCGCACGTGGCATCAGCAGGCGACGGCAGAAGGTCTGTCGTCGCTCATACCTTTGGCTACACGTGAGTGGTCGGCAGGGGGATGACGAGTGTCCTAGGAGTACGACAGAGTGGTGTCATGATCACTGTTGACCGACTCACCAAGACCTACGGCGGCTACCGAGCCGTCGATGACGTCTCGTTCTCGTGCCGCCCCGGAGCCGTCACGGGCTTCCTCGGTCCCAACGGCGCCGGCAAGTCCACGACGATGCGCATCATCGCCGGGCTCACCCCTGCCACATCGGGCACCGCTAACGTCAGCGGCGTCGCCTACCAGAACATCCCCAACCCCGGTACGCAGATCGGCGTCCTGCTCGACGCATCCGCGCAGCACGCCGGCCGCACGGGCCGCGAGATCCTGATGCTCAGCGCCCTGACGATGGGCCTGCCCACATCACGCGTCAACGAGATGCTCGAGCTCGTGAGTTTGACGCCGTCGGAGTCCAAGCGTCGCGTGAAGAACTATTCGCTCGGCATGCGCCAGCGTCTCGGCATCGCCAATGCGCTGCTGGGCGATCCGAAGATCCTAATCCTCGACGAGCCGGCCAACGGCCTCGATCCAGCGGGCATCCACTGGATGCGCAGCCTGCTGCGTGACTATGCCAACCGCGGCGGCACCGTACTGCTGTCCTCGCACTTGCTGCACGAGATCGAGGTCATCGCCGACGAGCTCATCGTGATCGGCAACGGCAAGATCGTCGCGCAGGGGACCAAGGCGCAGCTGCTGCAGACAGCCGGCACATTCGTCAAGGCCGGCGATGCATCAGCCCTGGCCCATGCGCTGACTGCTGCGGGCATCTCAAGCGCCCCTTCCGGTGACGGCGGTCTGCGCACCGAGGCAGAGCCTGCCGTGGTCGGCAAGGCCGCGGCCTCTGCTGGCGTCGCACTGGTCGAGCTGCGTCCGGCAGATGGCGCCGGGCTGGAAGAGATGTTCCTGCAGCTCACAGCCTCGACCCAGCGCGAAGTCGTCACCCCCGAAGGAGCCTCATCATGAGCACGACTGCTGCACCCATCACGATCGACACGGGTCGCCCGGGCGTTCCGTTGTCGCGTCTGGTCAAGGTCGAGCTTCGCAAGATGTTCGATACCCGCTCGGGCTTCTGGCTCATGATGAGCATCGCGATCGTGGCCCTGCTGGCCACGGTCGGCTGCATCTTGTTCGTCCCCAATGAGAGCCTGAATTACGGGGTGTTCGGCACCGCGGTGGGCTTCCCCATGGCGTTGCTTCTGCCGGTTATCGCGATCCTGTCGGTCACGAGTGAGTGGACGCAGCGAACGGGTCTCATCACGTTCACGCTGGTCCCGCATCGTGGTCAGGTCATTGCCTCGAAGGCCATCGTCGCGGTGCTGGTCGGTGTCGTATCGATGTGCATCGCTTTCGCGATTGGCGCGCTGGGCAACATCGTCGGATCGGCCATTAACGGCGTTGACATCGTGTGGGACATCACGGTGTCCGACTTCCTCTTGATCATTTTGGCCAATGTGTTCGGGCTGCTGGTCGGCTTCATGCTTGGTGTGCTGATCCGCAACACCCCGGGCGCGATCGTCGGCTATGTCGTCTACTCGTTCCTGCTGCCGACGATCTTCGGAATACTTGCTGCGCTGCAGAACTGGTTCGAGAAGCTGCAGCCTTGGGTCGACTTCAACTACGCACAGACGCCATTGTTCGAGGGCGGACCGTCGGGCGAGGAGTGGGCGCACCTGGGAGTCGCCGGCATGATCTGGCTGGTCATCCCGCTGTCGGTCGGCATCTGGGCGGTCCTTCGCTCCGAGGTCAAGTAGTCGACGTCGAAGTGCCCGTCGCACGTGAGTGAGAGGATGGCCGCATGCGTAAGCGTGTGGCCATTCTC
>JBBSSC010000093.1:0-7744 GCA_038242465.1 Propionibacteriales bacterium
CGGTGTCCTCCCAGAGAAGATGTGCAACTCATCTTGTCACTGATCTGGTGAAGTCTTCCACCGGGGTTGATCAGGTAGTCATCGGTGATCGGGCACACTTGTGCCATGGGAATTTTCCGTGGCCGAAAGGCCAGGACCGATGGTGGGGCAGTTGTCTCCGACCGCGGCGCGAACCGCTCCGATCTCGACGCGCTGCGCGGATTCGTTGCTTCCAGGCGTGGTGTCGAGGCCTGGATCGAGCCCCAGACATCCGTCACGCAGGCGACGCTGCTGCTCGTTGCGCACGATGGCGAGTCGATTCGCCGCCGGGTCGCATCGCCTCAGGCCGGGCACGACTTCGCCCGCAAGAAGCTGCAGATTCCGGTCTACGACTCCAATCTCGTGCCGATCCCCACCCGAAAGCGCGATTACGACCTCCGCAAGGCCAAGGCCGCCACGCCGTCGCGTCCCGCGGCACCGGAGCCGGCACGCAAGACGCCGCGCGAGATGCGGGCCATCATGACTCTCGAGTCGATCGCAGGCACCGATCCGTTGGCCGACGATGCCTCATTCGATGAGCTCATGCGGGTCTACAAGAAGGCGCGCTCGCAGGCGCACCCCGATCGCCTGGGCGGCGATCGCGACAAATGGGACACCGTCGAGGACGCTGCCCGCGCCCTCGGCCTCCCCGACTGACCTCACCCGGCCTGGGGCGGCGAGTTTGAGACCCCCACCGCCCCCGGAGGGTCAGCCGGCGTTAGAGAGCTCGGTGGCGAGCTTGATGAGGGTGCGGACGCCCGTGCCGGTGCCGCCGACCGGTGTGTAGTCGAAGGCGCCGCCCTCATTGAACGACGGACCCGCGATGTCGAGGTGGGCCCACGAGATATCGCCCACGAACTCGCGCAGGAACGCCGAAGCGAACAGCGTCCCGCCGTAAGGCTTGGGATTGTGCTGACGCAGATCGGCGATGCTCGAGGAAGTGACGACACCCTGCATCTCCTCGGTGATGGGCAGGCGCCACATCGACTCACCGGCATCCTTTGAGGCTGCGAGCACCGTGTCGCTGAAGTCGTCGTCGTTGCCGAGCACGCCGCTCGTGTGCTGGCCCAGTGCCACGATGCACGCACCCGTGAGCGTCGCGACGTCGACGATATGATCGGGCTCGAGCTCGGCCGCGAGAGCCAGGCCATCGGCCAGCACGAGTCGTCCTTCGGCGTCGGTGTTGTGGACCTCGACCGTCGCGCCGCTGCGCATGCGCAGGACGTCGCCGGGACGGGTCGCGCGGCCGCTGGGCATGTTCTCGGCGATACATGCGAAGGCCGTGATGCGGATCGGTAGGCCGAGCCGTGCAATCGCGACCGTGGCGGCGACGACGGCAGCGGCTCCCGCCATGTCGAGCTTCATGGTCTGCATCGATGCGCCGGGCTTGATCGAGAGTCCGCCCGAGTCGAAGGTGATGCCCTTGCCGACCAGCGCTAGATGCGCGACCGGCGACTCCGGCTCATACGACAAGGTCACGAGTCGCGGCGGGCTGTCGGATCCCTGCCCGACGCCCAGGATGCCGCCGCACTTCTCCTTGGCGAGCCGCTTCTCGTCCCACACCGTGACCTTGACGTCACTGCCCGCGCCGGTGCTGTTGACGTGGGCCGTGATGGCGTCGACGAGATCGGCCGGACGCTTGTCGCCGGGGGGAGTGTTGACCCAGTCGCGGGCGATGTTGACGGCCTCGGCGACCGTCGCGGCGCGCTCGACGGCCTGGGTCGCGGTGCTCTGGCGCGCGAACGGGGTGAGGATCACGGCGCTGGTCAGCTCGACCTTCTTTTTTGCGCCCTCCTTGACCGTCTTGTACTTGTCATAGCGGTAGGCGCCGAGCTGGACCCCCTCGGCGATGGCCTCGACCTCGTCGGCGCCGGTGGGGTGCAGCGCGATCGCGACGGTCTCGGCATTCTTCGCAAGCCGGAGCCCGCGAGCGACGGCGCGACGCAGCTCTTCGGCCGTCGGCTCCTCGGGCAGAGCGACGGCGATGACGATGGGCGCTGCGGTCAGCCCGCCAGACGGGAAGCGGCACGTCTGGCCCTTCTCGCCCGTGAATCCCAACAGATCGAGGGTTTCGGCGAGTTCCTCCTTGTCCTGATCACCCCGGATACCAAGGATCAGGACGTCGGCGCGGGCAGTGGTCGGCTTCGAGGTGCTGAGCGAAACGGAGGGCATGTCAGCCACTCTAAGGTTGCCGACCACATGCGTGTGATCGTCCCCTAGGTTGAACACTATGGACCTGCTTCATTCTCCGCTGCACGATCGCCACGTCGCCCTGGGCGCCAAGCTCGCAGAGTTCGGGGGCTGGCAGATGCCCCTCGAGTACGCGGGTGGGGGCGTGCTGGCCGAGCACAAGGCGGTTCGCGACGGCGTGGGTCTCTTCGACGTCAGCCACCTGGGGAAAGCCGTTGTGCGTGGCACGGGAGCTGCCGAGTTCGTTAATTCGTGCTTCACGAACGATCTCTCGCGGATCGAGAACGGCAAGGCTCAGTACACGCTGTGCTGCGACGAGGATGGCGGCACGGTCGACGATCTCATCGCATATCTGCGCAACGACTTCGAGGTCTTCCTTATCCCAAACGCGGCCAACACCGCCGCTGTCGTCGCACGGCTTCGAGCAGCGGCACCCGCCGGCATCGAGGTCGTCGACCAGCACCGCGACTATGCGATCCTCGCGATCCAGGGTCCGTCGAGCGATGAGGTTCTGCAGGCGCTTGAGCTGCCGGTGGACCACGAGTACATGTCATTCGCCGATGCCACGATCGCGGGCCACGAGATCACGGTGTGCCGCACGGGCTACACGGGGGAGCGAGGCTATGAGCTCGTCGTCCCTGCTGCCGCGACGGTCGACGTCTGGGATGCGGTCGTGGCGGCGGGCGAGGCCTTCGGAATCCGCGCCTGCGGACTCGGTGCGCGCGACACTCTGCGCACCGAGATGGGCTATCCGCTGCACGGCCACGAACTCTCGACCGAGATTAGTCCTGTCATGGCTAGGGTCGGCTGGGCAGTCGGCTGGAAGAAGCCCTCGTTCTGGGGCAAGGAGGCACTCGAGGAGCAGCGCGCGGCCAAGACCGTTCGCACCCTGCGCGGCCTCCTGGCTCAGGGCCGCGGCATCCCGCGTCCGGGAATGACGGTGCTCGATACGGATGGCGGGACGCTCGGCGAGATTACTTCGGGCACCTTCTCACCGACGCTGCGCCAGGGGGTCGCGCTTGCGCTCATCGAGCAGTCCGTCGAGGATGGCGCCACGGTCATCGTCGATGTCCGTGGTCGTTCCGAGGCGTTCACGGTGACCAAGCCGCCGTTCGTCCAACCTTCCACGAAGGAGTCATGACCATGTCCTGGACCTGGACATTTGAGAACTCGGCCGGTGACGTCACGGGCCGTTCAGAGGTATTCGAGAGCCGCAGCGACGCAGAGTCGTGGGTCGGCGAGGCCTTCGGCGACCTGCTCGATCAGAACATCGACCAGGTACGCCTGTTCGACGGTGCGACTGAGGTCTACGGCCCCATGTCGCTGCACGCCGAGAACAACTGAGCCGAGAAGCTCAGCGGTAGTTCTCGCTGAGCTTCTCGCCGCGCTTGACCTGCACCTTGGGCAGACGGAAGCGGCGCAGTTGCGTGCTGCGGAGCACGGCGTACGTCGTCGAGCCCTTGACGGCCTCGGGGCCGAAGCGGCGCTTGAGCTCCTTGCGCAGACCGCGGACCATGATGATCTCGTCGAGCACAGTGCCGATCAGCACGAACGGGTAGACGAATGCCGTCAGCACGGTCGAGGCGCGGTCGTCGACGCTGCCCGCAACCGCGAAGGCGATCAGCAGGACGACGAGGAATGGCAGCAGGTACTCGGCGAAGTTGCGCCGACGATCGACATAGTCGCGGCAGAAGCGGCGGACCGGACCCTGCTCGCGCTTCGGCAGGAAGCGGTCGTCGCCGCTCTTGAGCGCATCCCGTTGCTTGGACCGGAGGTCCTCGCGGGCCGCACGATCGCGCTTAGCCAGATCCTTGCGGGTCATCGGGGTCTTCATCTGCTTCTTACGGGCGGCTTCGGCGTCCTTGCGACTCGGCGTCGCGCGGCCCTTGCCTGCTTCTGTCTCGTCTACCACGGGCGACACCCTACCCGTAGGCTTGTTTGCATGAGCGAGCGTCAGCGAGTGATCCAGGATCTAGGCATCATGCCGCCGTCTTCGTATCGTGGTTTTCTTACAGGGGCGGCGGCATGAGCATGGGCAAGCGTCTGTCGACGTGGTGGAAGTCGCGCAGTTCCGGCGGCGATGACGCGGGCGCTCTCAAGGACCGCCTCGACGAGACATATCGCACCCAGACGGCCCTGCTCCGGCAGGTGCGACGGGGCATCGCCGATGTCACGACGAGCCGCAAGCGCGTCGAGCTCCAGCTCGCGACGATCGCTCAGCAGGCAGCCCAGCTCGATGACGAGGCACGGCAGGCGGTCGCCCGAGGCAACGACGATGACGCCCGCGCCGCGCTGACCCGCAAGGTGACGCTCGAGCAGGCCGCTGCGGATCTCCAGGCCCAGCGCGATGATCTCAAGGCGCAGGAGGACAAGCTCGAGATCTCGGCGGCGAATATCGAGCGCGATGTCGAGAGCTTCCGGGTCCGAAAGGACACCCTTGCGGCGCGTCATACCGCTGCCTCAGCGCGGGTCGAGATTAACAGCGCCACGAGCGGCATCAACTCCACCGTGAGCGAGGTCGGCCAGGCCATGGAGGCCGCTGAGCGGCGCACCCGCGAGCTCGAGTCCACCGCCGATGCGGTCGACGAGCTGGTCGCCGAAGGCGTCATCACCCGTCCGGGGGAGTCCGCCGAAGCGGCCCTGTCCCGCCAGTTCGACGCCGCGCTCGACAGCGCCGAGGTCGACCGCCAGCTCGAGCAGATCTCCGTTCAGCAGACCACCAGACATCAAGAAGGCGACGATGGCACGCAGCAGATTCAGAAGTGACCGCGGTCTGACTCTCCGCATGGGCGGGGTCGGTCTCGGTCTGGGCGCGCTCTACATCCTGTTCGGCGCGGTGCTCTACTCGTTCACCGACCTGGGCGTCCTAGCTCTGGTCATCGTGCTCGCGTTCGCCTGGGGGCAGTGGTACTTCTCGGACACGCTGGCCCTTAAGTCGATGAAGGCGCAGGTCGTCGAGCCTTCGCAGGCACCGGAGCTGCACGCCATGATCGACCGGCTGTGCCTGCTGGCCGACATGCCCAAGCCGCGGGTCGCGATCGCAGTGACCGACATGCCCAATCCCTTCGCGACCGGTCGGTCGCCGAATCACTCGGCCGTGTGCGTCACGACCGGCATCATGCAGCGGCTCGACGCCGACGAGCTCGAGGGCGTCCTGGCCCACGAGCTGTCGCATGTGGCAAACCGTGACGTCACAGTCATGACAGTCGCATCCTCGATCGGCCTGCTGGCAGGATTCATCACCCGCTGGGGAATGTACGCCGGCAATATTTTCGGTAGCCGCAACAATAAGAACAGCGGCATCGTCTTCCTCGTCGTTTTCCTCGTGAGCATGCTGGTCTACGCAGTCAGCTTCGTCCTGACCCGCTCGCTCTCGCGCTACCGCGAGCTCAGCGCCGACCGCAGCGGCGCCTACATGACGGGGCGGCCCTCCAAGCTCTCGTCGGCGCTCGTCAAGATCTCGGGCGAGATGGCGCGCATCCCCAACGAGGATCTGCGTGACAGCCAGGCCATGAGCGCCTTCTTCTTCGCTCCAGCGATCAACCGCGAGTCGATCGGCGCGATGTTCTCGACGCATCCGCCACTGCAGCAGCGTCTCGACCAGCTCGCCAAGGTCAGCGCCGAGCTCTCCGAGCAGGCGTAGACCATGGGCTTCTTCGACTCTCTACTGGGCCGCACCAGGCCGCCGCAGGCCGATCTCGACGTCCTGTTTGCCGTGCCGCAGGCCGTTATCTCTCTGCAGACCGAAGGATTCGTCCCGACGGGCTCGGGATCTGTGTGCTTCCGCGACGCCGAGGGTCGGGCTGACGATGTCGTGATGGATGACGCCGAGAAGCTCATCGCGTCCTCACCAGGCTCGATCGTCACCCGCTCCGACGATCGGTTCGGCTTCCACTGGATCACTGTGACCCGCGCCGATGCGGATGTCTCGGGGCTCGTGACGGATCTGCACGCAGTCAACTCCTCGCTCGCCGATGCGGGCTTCGGCTCCTCGCTGCTGTGCTCGACGGTGTCGTTCACGACCCCCGCCGGCAAGCCGTTCGGGCTGGTCTATCTCTACAAGCGCGGTTCGTTCTACCCGTTCGCACCAGACGGTGGCGAGCGCCGTGACAACGCCTTGGAGCTGCAGGTCCGGGGCGTCATCGCCCAGGACGTGCCAGTCGAGCCCGACCTCACGAAGTGGCTCGCGATCTGGGGCGCTCCCGGTCTGACGTGACAGGGTGCGGGAGATAGGTTGGACGCGTGAGCTTCGACGATCTTTCCCGTGACCAGATCCAGGCACTTCTCGACGAGCAGACGGCCGCCTACCGAACGCTGCAGAACAGCGGCCTGAAACTCGATCTCACGCGGGGCAAGCCCTCGCCCGAGCAGCTCGACCTTTCGAATGAGCTGCTGTCTTTGCCGGGGCCCGATTTCAAGGACGCCAGCGGCATCGACACCCGCAACTACGGCGGGCTGACGGGTCTGCTCGAGCTTCGCGAGATCTTCGCGCCGATTATGCAGGTTCCGGTCGAGCAGGTCGTCGCGGGCGACAATGCGAGCCTCGCGATGATGCATGACAACTTGGTCTTCGCGCTGTTCCACGGCGTCGCCGACTCCGAGCAGCCGTGGGGCGTCGAAGAGTCGGTCAAGTTCATCTGTCCGGTCCCCGGCTACGACCGCCACTTCGCGCTGCTCGAGGAGTACGGGATCGAGATGATCCCGGTGACCCTCAACGAGGACGGCCCCGATCTCGACGCGGTGCGCGAGCTCGTTAAGGACCCTGCGGTCAAGGGCATCTGGCTCGTCCCAACTTACGGCAACCCGACCGGGAACGTCGTCAGCGAGGCCATCGCGGCGGAGCTAGCGGCGCTGCAGACCGCGGCGCCCGACTTTCGGATCTTCTGGGACAACGCGTATGCGGTGCACCACCTGACTGACGAGCAGACCAAGACCGCCGACATCCTCGGCCTGTGCTCTGCCGCCGGCAACCCCAACCGTCCGGTGATTTTCGCGTCGACGTCCAAAATCACGTTTGCAGGTGCAGGCATCTCCTTCTTGGGCAGCTCGGCCGAGAACGTCGCGTGGTACCTGGGCCACCTCGGCAAGCGGACGATCGGCCCCGACAAGGTCAACCAGCTGCGCCACGCGCGCTATCTCAAGACCACGGAGGGCGTCCACGCGCTGATGGACCAGCACCGCGCGATCCTCGCGCCCAAGTTCGAAGCCGTCGTGAAGATCCTGCGGGATCGGCTCGGAGATCATGGTGTCGCGAGCTGGACCGAGCCCAAGGGTGGCTACTTCGTGAGCCTTGACGTCCTCGACGGCACCGCATCGCGTGTCATCGAGCTGACCCGCGAGGCGGGCGTCGCGATGACTCCTGCCGGTGCGGCGTTCCCGTACGGCGACGATCCGCGCGATCGCAACATCAGGATCGCCCCGTCGTATCCTTCGGCCGAAGAGCTGGCCGTGGCGATCGATGTGCTCGCCACGAGCGTCCTGATCGCGGCCGCCGAACAAGCCCTGGCCTGATCGTGCGCGTGCTGGTCGCGCCGGA
>JBBSSC010000094.1:0-7684 GCA_038242465.1 Propionibacteriales bacterium
TCGCTCGGCCTATGCTGGCGCGCTTGGCTGCGAATCTACGGAGTCCTAGTCAGTTCTCGCAGTGGCAGGTAAGCGTGCTTAGTCGAGCGGGGGGTTTAGGCAGCGCAGTGGCAAGTGGCTATGTCGGCGGCGATGCGGTCGAGGGCGGCTTGGGCTTGGAAGGGAGCGCCCTTGTCGGCGCGGTCGGTCATGAGCGCGAAGATCACCGGAGAGCCCTCGGCATCGAGCGCATAGCCCGCCAGCGAATGGATGCCCGAGAGCGTGCCGGTCTTGGCCCGCACGACTCCCCTGGCTGCCGGGATTTGCGCGAACCGCGCCACAAGCGTGCCCGTGAACCCGCTGACCGGCAGATCGGCGAGCAGACCAGACGTGCGAGGGGACGCAAGCGCCGCCTGGAGCGTCTGCACAAGAGTTTGTGGAGTCACCCGGTTGGCACGAGAGAGGCCGCTGCCGTCGTAGAGCTTCAGGCCAGACGTGTCGACGCCCGCCGTCGTGAGCGCCGCAGCAACCGACTCGACGCCACCATCGAAGCTCGCTGGACGTTCGGCCGCGATCGCGACATGTCGCAGGACGACATCGGCAGCAGCGTTGTCGCTGACTCGGATGATGGTCTCGACGATCTGCGCGAGCGGCGCGCTGCGCACCGTGCCGATGACCTGAGCATCGGCCGGGGCCGTCGTGGAGGTCTGCTCGCCCGTGACCGCGATGCCCTGGTCTGCGAGCAGCCCTGCGAACCTGCTCGCGGCAGCCGCGGCTGGATCTCGGGCACGGATGCCGGCTGTGACGCCCTGATCGGCCCACAGCGCACTGATCGGCGTGACGATGTTGTCGGGGACGTAGCCGGGCTCCCAGGTGGGGCTCGCATCCGGCCCTGTGAACAGCGATGCGTCGTAGCCGAGCGTGACGCTCGTCGTACCCGCTTTCTTCAGCGTCGCGGCGGTGCGACGGGCGAGCGTCGTCAGATCGGCGCGTTCGACGCGGTCGCCGTCGGCACCCGCCCGCCCGGTCGCCAGATAGGGATCGCCGCCCCCGACCAGCACGATCTTGCCCCCGGTAGAGACGACCCGCGTCGCGAACCGGGTGCCGGGATCGATCGTCGCGAGAGCCGCGAAACTCGTGAGGATCTTGGTCGTCGACGCGGGGGCGAAAGCGCCCTTGCCCGACGAGAACAACTCGGTGCCGTCGGGAGAGATAGCAGCGAATCCGACCCGGGATCCCAGCGCTTCGCCGTTCAGCCCGGGCGCGACGGCCGCCGCGAGCTTGGCCGGATCTACCGGTGCCGCAGCGGCCGCCCGTGGGACCGCCGCGCTCGGCTCCGGCTGAGTTGTCAGGCCTGCTGGCGCGATGATGTTGGACGGCCCGCAATCGCCATCGCAGATGAAGCGATTGAGATCGCCGCGGCCCCAGGCCACGACGCCCAAGGCGACCACGACAACCAGCACGACGACAAAGACCCCGAGGGTCGCCAGGCCAGCCACGACCCTGGTTCCGCGCTGCACTGCCACATGCGCCAGACTATAGAGACCCCATGACGCGTGGCCTTTCGGCGCGCGCATCCACATTCAACCGCCGGAGGCACCCGTGATTTTCGACGTCACCGTGGAGATCCCCAAAGGCAGCCGCAACAAGTACGAGGTCGACCATTCGTCGCACCGCATTCGTCTTGACCGCACGCTGTTCACCGCCACTCAGTACCCCGCGGACTACGGCTTCATCGACAACACGCTCGGCCTCGACAGCGATCCGCTGGATGCCCTCGTGCTGCTCTCGGAGCCCACGTTCCCCGGATGCGTCATCTCCTGCCGCACGATCGGCATGTTCCGCATGACCGACGAGGCCGGCGGCGACGACAAGGTCCTCTGCGTGCCCGCGAAGGATCCGCGCCAGGAGCACCTGCGCGATATCCACCACGTGCCCGAGTTCGACCGTCTCGAGATCGAGCACTTCTTCACGGTCTACAAGGACCTCGAGCCCGGCAAGTCCGTCGAGGGCTCCACGTGGACCGGTCGAGTTGAGGCTGAAGCCGAGATCCAGGCCAGCTACGACCGTTTCAAGGACAACGGCGGCTACTGAGTCGACACGCCGGGACCAACGTCGGAAGTGCATAGGCGACCTGCCTAATATGCTCCGGTGCCCTCGCCGCTGAAGCTGTTCCTCGCGGCCCTCGGGTCGTTTGTCCTCATCGTGGGAATCACCTCCCCCGTAGTCGCCCGACCCTCCAAGGTCTCGACGCCGTACATCACGGCATCGTCACCTCACACGCTCACCGTCGCGTGGCCGGAGGCGTCGGGCGCTCGGCGTTACACCGTCCACATCGCGTCGACGCCTGCCCGAGCCAGCAAGACCAAGAAGCAGTCGCACCGCTCCCGCGGACCTCACACTGCGCTGAAGATCAAGGGCCTACGCACGAATGCGCGCTACTGCTTCACGGTCCGCGCGGTCCGCGGCGGCAAGGTCGGCGCGCGGTCGCTGCCCGTCTGCGGTCACACCCTACGTCGCAGCGTCAACGCGTCTGACTCGAAGGTCTCAGTCGCGACGTTCAACGTCTGCGCCTCGGCAGCCAATTGCCGCGCATGGACCCAGAAGCGTGAGAACGCGATCGTCCGGCGCATCGTTGACGTGAAGGCCGATGTCGTCGCAGTACAGGAAGTAACGCGCCGTGCCGACAAGCTCGCCCGCCGCCTGGCGGCCTACGGATACGCGCACTACACGCAACGCGAGAGCAAGCTCGACGAGGCGATTTACTACAGGACGTCAGCGCTTGAGATGTCGGTTGCCACGCGCCCCGTCCAGTCGTGCGAGATCGAGTCGTACCGCGGGCCGAACGACACCGCGACCTGGCGCTTCCCAAGGCACTTCGACGCAGCCAGCCAACAGTGGTTCGGCTTCGGCACGACGGGCTGGTTCACCGAGGAGCCCGTCTGCCGCACGCGCCAGATCGCGACCGAGCGAGAGGGACGGCTCGGCTCACCAACCGGCGCGACGGCCGCGTGGGCCGCGCTGCGGCTCAAGCGCACCGGCAAGTCGTACATCTTCGTCTCGGCCCACCTGTCGCATGGCCCAACCAAGGCAGCAGGACGACTGCGCGGGCGTGAGACCAAGCAACTGATCCGCGGCGCCAAGCAGGTCGCCGACGGCTTGCCGATCATCTTCATGGGCGACTTCAATTCCTACCGCGGCGCGACCGACGATCCGCCGCGACGAGAGATGGCCCGTCAGGGCTGGGTCGACACATTCGACAATTCGGCTACCTACACGCGGCCCTACGTCAGCAGCTTCAACGGCTGGGGCTCGCGGGTCGAGACGCTTCGCTACTGGGGCGGCCACATTGATCGGATCTTCATCCGCTCCTCGATGGGCTCGACCAACTGGAAAGTCGTCGCGAAGGTCAGCAAGCGCAGGTACATCGGTACCAAGGCCTCGGACCACAATGTGGTGCGGACAACTATCACCCTGCCCTGACCCGCCCGGCGGCGGTGCGGTGGCGTCCAGCTCGTCCTGGTGAATTCAAGTGGACGCTGGCGCACGGCCCTTGGGCCGGGTGTATTAGCGGACGGCGCCTCGGAGCATGGCTCGCATCGTGTCGGCGAAGACGCCAACATTGATCGTGTGGTCGAGGGAGCGCAGCGTGCCCAGGCCAATGCCGAGGCTGAGGAGTGCAGTGGCGGCGTGATCGGCGTCGATCACATCGCCCAGTCCGGCCTCTGTCGTGACCTGGCGGACGAGCTGCGCGATGGCCTCACGGATCTCGCGGTGCCGCTTGACCAGCTCGGTCGCGACGTAGGGACTCTGCCGGGCGATAGCGCCGAACTCGACCTCGAGCGCTGTCCAGCGGGGCTGGCCGAGCCCTTCGCGGGCCCAGGCGGCGAAGGCCTCGATGCGCCCGTCGAGATCGGTGTCCTGTGTGAACGCCGCGACGACGCCCGCGATCTGCTCCTCGTGGATGCTGTCGAGGACCGCCATGCACAGCTCTTCTTTGCCGGCGAAGTTCGAGTAGACCGCACCCTTGGAGAAGCCAGCACGGACCGCGACCTTATCGAGCGATGTCGCGGCGTAACCGTCGTCGAGGAACATCTCGCGGGCCACCACGATGAGGCTCTCGCGCGTGCGCGCCTGGCGCTCGGCTCGGCTGATCTTCACATCGTCGATCGTCACACCTGCTCCTGTTCCGTCGAACCTGTTGGTCCGAAGCACTCTTGCATGATACTCAGATACCGATAGTATCTGAAATGTGATCACCAAGGACATCGTCATCATCGGCACGGGTTTCTCCGGCATGGGCGCGGCCATGAAGCTGCTCGCCGCAGGTCGCGAGGACTTCGTCGTGCTCGAGAAGGCGCAGGACGTCGGAGGCACGTGGCGCGACAACACATATCCCGGATGCGAATGCGACATCCCCAGCCACATGTACTCGTTCTCGTACGAGCTCAACTCCGACTGGACCAAGAGCTTCTCCGGCCAAGCCGAGATCTGGGCGTATATGCGCAAGGTAGCCGACGAGCAGGGCATTCGGCCCTATATCGACTTCGGCGTCGAAGTCACAGGCGCCTCGTGGGACCACGACCGACAGCGCTGGACGATCCGCACGATGGGCGGCGACGACTACGAAGCGCGATTCGTCATCGCGGGCGTCGGCGGCCTCCACATCCCCAACATCCCCGACATTGCGGGCGCCGATTCGTTCAGGCGCCCCCACTTCCACTCAGCCGAGTGGGACCACTCGATCGATCTCGCGGGCAAGAAGGTCGCCGTCATCGGCACCGGGGCCAGCGCGATCCAGTTCGTCCCGATCATCGCGCAGGAAGTCGATCAGTTGACGGTCTTCCAGCGCACGGCTCCATGGGTCCTACCCAAGAAGGACAAGCCCACGCCACAGTGGCGCAAGCAACTCTTTGAGAAGGTGCCCGGCGCCCAGCGCGCGTACCGCGACGCCCTGTACTGGGGTCTTGAGGCGCGTGCGATCGCGTTCAACGGCCACCTCAACGTGCTGCCGGTCGCCGAGAAGATCGTGACCGGCTACCTTGCGAAGAAGATCCCCGATGCGGGGCTCCGCGCCCAGCTGACGCCCGACTACCGGCTCGGCTGCAAGCGCGTCCTGCAGTCCAACACGTACTACCCGACCTTCCTGCGCGATAACGTCGACCTCAACACCGACGGGGTCGCCGAGATCACCGCGGACGGAGTGATCGACAGCAACGGCGTCTTCCACCAAGCCGATGTCATCATCTACGGCACGGGATTCCACGTCATCGACGCCTTCGACTATCTCGACATTAAGGGCAAGAACGGTGTCGACCTGGCATCTCAGTTCCGCGAGGGCGGCGTCGAGACCTACCTCGGGATGATGGTCAGCGGCTTCCCGAATCTCGCCTTCATGCTGGGTCCCAACACGGCGCTGGGCCACAACTCGGTCGTGTTCATGATCGAGCAGCAGACCAAGTACGTCATCCGCCTGCTCGACGAGATGGATCGTCGCGGCGCGGTCGCGGCCGAGCCGACCAGGCAGGCCCAGGAGGAGTTCAACGAAGAGGTCCAGCGGCTCGTCGAGAAGGGCATTTGGACGCAGGGCGGCTGCACGAGCTGGTACCTCGACAGCCACGGCAAGAACCGCACGATCTGGCCCAAGTTCACCTTCCAGTACTGGTGGGAGACCCGCAAGGTCGACGCACTCGACTTCGCCTGGGAGCAGGCTTCATGAATTCCCCGGCCGGCTACGACATCCCAGCCGGCCCGAAGATGTCTCCGCTGCGGATGACGTGGGAGTTCCTGCGCAACCGCCACGAGCTCGTGCCCCAGTGGCACCGCGAGTTCGGCGACGCCTTCACGGTTCGCATCCTGCCCGGGCCACGGACATTCGTCGTCTTCAGCGATCCGGCCGACGTCAAGGAGATCTTCGCGTCCGATCCATCGCAGTTCCATGCCGGCAAGGGCAACGAGATCTTGAAGCCCGTCATGGGCGAGCACTCCGTCCTGTTGACCGACGATGCCCTGCACCAGCGCGCCCGCAAGCTGCTGATGCCGGCGTTCACGGGGCCATCTATGCGGGCGTATCAACCGCTCGTCGAGGCGATCGCGAAGGTCGAGGTCGACTCGTGGCGCGATGGCGATGCGCTCGTGACGCTCGACCGGATGAATGCCGTGACGCTCGACATCATCCTGCAGGTTGTCTTCGGCGTGACCGATGAGGCGCGGCTCGCGGTGCTGCGGCCCAAGGTCAACAAGATGGTCGACATCGACGCCAAGATGCTCCTCGCGTGGTCATATCCCAAGCTGTTCGTGCTGCCGCCGTGGCGCGGCTACTTCAAGAATCAGCAGGAGGTCGACGCGATCCTGTACGCCGAGATCGCCGAGCGCCGTCGGGCCCACGATCTCGACGGACGCGATGACGTCCTATCGAGGCTGTTGCGGGTCGGCGCCGATCCTGCGGGAGACGGCACCGACGAGGCGCCGCTGACCGACGCCGAGATGCGCGATCAGCTCGTGACGCTGCTGCTCGCGGGCCATGAGACGACCGCGTCGGCGCTGTCGTGGACGCTGCACGAGCTGGGCCGGCATCCCGAGCTGCTCGCTCGCGCGACCGTCGCGGCGGACACGGGAGACGATACCTTCCTCGAAGCCTGCCTCAAGGAGGCCATGCGCCTGCATCCCATCATCGACTTCGTGGCGCGGACGCTGCAGAGCGATCAGGTCGTCGCGGGGCGCCTGCTGCCCAAGGGCACGACCGTCACCCCGTCGATCATGCTGTCGCACAGCCGTGAGGCGACCTTCGCGGATGCGCACGAGTTCCGTCCCGACCGCTTCCTCGTCGCCAAGGTCTCCCCCAACACCTGGATCCCGTTCGGCGGCGGCGTCCGGCGCTGCATCGGCGCCGCCTTCTCGCTGATGGAGGGCACCGTCGTCCTGCGTGAGGTGCTGCACCGCTTCGAAGTCCACGCAGACGCGGCCGCACCCAACAAGCTGCGCAACATCACCAACGTCCCCGGCGACAAGGCCCCTCTGCACCTCACCACCCGCTAGCCCTGCGGCGGTGCGCTGGCGTCCACGATCGCGTCGGACCTGGACGCTAGTGCACCCCCTCAGCGGGGGCCGACGTCGATGATCGTGACGGCGGCTTCGCCGATCTCGTCGCTCTCCGCTAGATCCACTGTGGCGGAGATGCCCCAGTCGCGATCGCCCTCGGGATCGTCGAAGGCCTGCCGGACAGTCCACGTCTCGGGACCCTCCTCGACCATGAACAGCTCGGGGCCGCGCGAGCCCGGGCCCGTGCCGATGTTCGTCGCGAACCCTGTCACCGCCGGATACTCCTCGCGGTAGGCCGCCATCGCGTCCATCCAGGCCTCGGCATCCCACCCATCCTCCCCATCGAGCTCGGCCAGTTCGGTCCAGCGGCCGAAGGCGGCCAGCTCGACGCGGCGGAACATCGCATTGCGCACCAGCACCCGAAATGCGCGGGGATTGCCCGTAACGGGGCGAGGAATGTCGGCACCCATCGCCTTGGGCCGAACGTCGAGCGGATCGGCGCCCGGGTTGATGAGCTCCTCCCACTCGTCGAGCAGCGACGAGTCGGTCTGCCGGACGAGCTCGCCGAGCCACTCCGTGAGGTCCTCGAGCTCTTCGTTGCGGGCCTTCTCCGGGACCGTGCGACCCAGCGTCTTGTAGACGTCCGAGAGGTAGCGCAGGACCA
>JBBSSC010000095.1:0-7682 GCA_038242465.1 Propionibacteriales bacterium
AGGGCCAGCACGACGGCCAGGGTCAACAGGATGCGCCCGCGCCGCGAACGTCGCCTGCCGCCGGACTGTCCGTATTGGTCGCGTGACATCGGGGGATCGAGGCCCAGGGGCTTGGCAGCGTGGTCGGGTGGACGAGCCACGGGCGGGGCGCCGCCCGCGCTCCACTGCATGGTCTGCTCGGATGTCGCTGCTGCACTGGTGCCGGCATTAGCACCGGCGGCGCTTGAAGCACCGAGTACCGCCCGGGGCACGGCGATGGTCGCGGCATCTGGATCGTCGTCGACGCGTCCGCCGGGCTGGAGATCCGCCACGAGCTCGGGATCGTCTTCGAGGCCTGCTTCGAGCGCGCGCTGAACTGAGCGCAGCTGCAGCAGCATGACGCGGGCATCGGTCGAGCGCTGATTGCGGTCGCGGACCGTGGCGCGGGCCACGAGGGCGTCAACATAGGCAGGGATGCCGGGCTGGACCGTGGACGGGGCGCCGATGTCTTCGTGGACGTGCTTGTAGGCCACCTGGATCGGCGACTCGCCCGCGTGAGGCTTGAACCCAGTGAGCATCTCGTAGAGCATCGCGCCGCACGCGTAGACATCGGAGCGCGCATCGGCGCCGTCGTTGGTGACGATCTCGGGTGCGAGGTACGAGACCGTGCCGATCAGCGTGCCGCCTGTGGCGGTCGTTGCGGCGCTGACGGCGCGGGCGAGCCCGAAGTCGGCGACCTTGACCTCGCCATCGGGAGTGATCAAAACGTTCTCGGGCTTAACGTCGCGGTGGATGATGCGCGCGGCGTGGGCTGCGGAGAGCGCGATTAGGACCTGCTCGAGCAGCTCGAGCGCGCGGTAGACCGGCATGGGGGACTCTTCGCGCATGACATCGCGCAGGGTGCGGCCCGGGACGTACTCCATGACGAGGTAGGTGACCTCGCCGTCGGTGCCCTGGTCGAAGACCGAGACGACATTGCGGTGATTGAGCTTGGCCGCGGACTTCGCCTCACGCACGAATCGCTGCGTGAACTGTCGATCATCGCCGAGACCGTGATGCATGACCTTGATCGCGACCACACGGTCGAGCCGCTGGTCGGTTGCCTTGAAGACGCTCGCCATGCCCCCGCGTGCGATGCGGTCACCGATCAGGTAGCGCTCGTTGAGGACCCGCCCGACGAGGGCTTGGTCGCCCGTCAAAGTCACGCCGGCCCTCCTCATCACACAGTCAGACCCCGTTGGTCCTCAACGCATTCTAGTGACACATGCCTACAGGTCCGTGACCAGCATCGACGCGTGTTGGATCGAACTGGTCAGCGACTCCGGCGAGTAGCAGTGAGTGCGAGAGGCCCCAGCACATCGCGGGCCATGGGGCCCAGCCGGTCGACCGCAGCATCTGCCTGCGACTCCAGCCGGGAGATATCCGCCTCGACGGCCTCGAGAGCCCCTGAGGACTCGATGAGCTCGGTGAGGGGGACGATGCCGTCGGCGGTTCCGAGGGCATCAGTCAGGAGAGCGCGGCCTGATGCATCCGCGAGCTCGTGAGCACGGGCGACCAGGACGGTCCGCTTTCCTTCCCGTAGATCGTCGCCGATGGGCTTTCCGGTCACGGAGGGATCGCCGAAGACGCCCAGGACGTCATCGCGCAGTTGGAAGGCCTCTCCGAGGGGGAGCGCGACATCGGTCAGGCCCGCGATGAGCTCGGGACCGGCTCCCGCCAGCGCCGCACCCATGTGCAGGGGGCGCTCGACGGTGTACTTCGCGGTCTTGAAGCGGACAATGCGCATCGCCTCGTCGACCGTCAAGGTCGGCCGGGTCTGCCCCAGGACGTCGAGGAACTGTCCGCCGACGACCTCGGTCTTGCACAGATCGAGATAGCTACGCGCAGCGCGGATGTGCGGAGTCATCGTGGGGGAGTCGAGGATCGCGGACGTCATCATCTCGTCGCACCACGACAGCATCAGATCGCCGAGCAGGACCGCGACCGAGGCGCCGAAGCCCACCGGATCGCCCACGCGCCCTTCGTCGCGATGACGTGCTTCGAACGCCCGGTGCACGCTGGGCCGTCCGCGCCGGGTGTCGGAACCGTCCATGAGGTCGTCGTGCACGAGAGCGCTGCCCTGCAGCCATTCCAGCGATGCGGCGGCCGATGCGATCGCCGGATCCTGGGCATCGCCGCCCGCGACAAGCCAGCCCGCGAACAGAAAGCGGGGGCGGAGGCGCTTGCCTCCTCCGACGAACGCCAGCGCCGCATCGGCGATCTCGTCGAGGTCGGGGCCCATCGCCGCGAATATCGTGCGTTGGTGCTCCACGAAGACGTTCAGAGTGTGATCAACCCTGGTCGCGAAGTCGGGATCGTCGGTGCCTGGAGTCACGTCCTGAACGGTACCGTTGGCACATGGCTTCCGAAGACCCGTCCCTCGTCGCTGCCCTGCGGGCACCCACGCCGAGCTATTCATTCGAGTTCTTCCCCCCGAAGGATGATGACGGTGAAGCGGTCCTCTGGCAGACCATCGCCGACCTCGAGCCGCTCGACCCGACATTCGTCTCGGTCACGTACGGCGCGGGTGGGACGAGCCAGGAGCGCACGGTCCGCATCACGGCGCGCATCGCGGAGCAGACCGGGATGCGTCCGGTCGGTCACCTCACACTTGTCGCGCAGACGCGGGGCGAGATCGAGTCGGTCCTCAAGCAGTATGCGGCTGCGGGCGTCGACAACGTCCTTGCGCTGCGCGGCGATCCGAAGGGTGGCCCCCGCGCCCCGTGGGAGCCGCACCCCGATGGTATGACGTACGCGATCGACCTGGTCGAGCTCGCTGCCGAGCTCGGCGGCTTCGAGATCGGTGTGGCGGCCTTTCCAGAAGGCCACCCCGACGCGGCGAGCCTCGACCACGATGCCGAGGTGCTGGTCGCCAAGGCTCGTGCCGGTGCGCAGTATGCGATCACGCAGCTTTTCTTCCGGGCGTCCGACTACTTCTTGCTCGTCGAGCGGGTCCGCGCGCTCGGCAGCGATATCCCGATCGTCCCGGGCATCATGCCGATCCTGAACTTCGCGCAGGTCGCTCGCATGGCCGAGTTGTCCGGGGCCGCGATGCCCACCGAGGTGCTGGAGCAGATCGAGCCCATCGCCGATGACAAGGCCGCGGTACGAGCCAAGGGCATCGAGCTGGCCACCCAGCTGTGCCGTGACCTGCTTGCAGGTGGCGCACCCGGTCTGCACTTCATCACGCTCAACCGGTCGAAGGCGACGGTCGAGATCTTCGCGGCGCTGCGGGCCGAAGGGCTCGTCTGAGCTGACGTCTCAGCGTGGAACGAGGCCGACATCGGCCGCGACAGCCGCTGTCGCCGTGCCGATCGCCTCGAGCTTCCCGCCCGGATGTGCGTGGGCGCCGGCGAAGTAGAGTCCGCCGGTCGGCGCGACTCCAGGTACCTCGAACGCCGAGGTCCAGGTGTTCCACGCCCATCCCCAGTGCCCCATGGTCACGAGCTGGCTGGGGGACAGGTCGGTGCGGCTCACGACGTACGGTCGCAGATCGAGCCCGCACCGCACGAGGGCGTCCAGCGGATCCTCGCCGCTGCGATGCTCGACGGTCCATCGGTGCTCGCCCGCGGACCACAGCCGGATAGGAGGCTTGGCGTGGACGAGGATCTCCTGCGGCATCGCGGGTGCCAGCGCTGACAGCGTCAGCAGCGTGCGGGATGCCGGAATGATCGGCAGCAGCTTAACCTCTGGCAGGGGGGCGGGCCGATTCGGAGCGCACCACACGACGACATCGGCTGGGATGGTGCGACGGTCGGTGACGACTCCCGCGACCTGAGCGCCGTCGAGGACGAGCTCGTGGGCCGGCTCTCCGAGCTCAATCGTGACCTTGCGCTCGGCCAGTCGCTTCTCGAGCGCTCCGGCCAGTCCGGGGAAGCCGCCCTCGAAGCGCCAGCGGCCGAAGTTTCGCTCGACGTAGTGGCCCACCGCGGTGAACGCGGGGGTTGTGCGCGGGTCATCGCCCGCAAGCCTGACCGGGTCGAGCACGATCTTGGCCAGGCGCTCGTCGTGGAAGTCACGGTCGAGGCCCGCGATGGTGCGTCGGGGCCGTAGCTCCTTGCGCACCGGTCGGGTCACGGCGGACTTGCCCGCGAAGACCTCGTCAAGCGCCATGCGGCGGATGACGTCCCAGGTCTCGGGGTGCCGATCGACCCAGGGCGACCACTCGTCCTCGCCGAAAACGGCCATGATCGCCTCGTGCTGGTCGCCGCGGTTGCCCAGAGGTAGGTCGAGGACGGATCGGTCGGCGAACATGTGCCGGCGTCCTGTGGTCTTGGTCAGCTCGAGGACTCGTTCGAGCGGCCGGCCGGACTTGCGGAACAGATCGCGGAAGACGCCGGGCAGGGTGACCGTCTCCGGATCCAAGGGCCAGGCATGACCGTCGACGATGTGGCCGTGCAGCCGACCGCCCAGTCTGTCGCTCGCCTCCACGAGCACGACGTCGTGCCGGAGCTTCGCCAGGCGTGCAGCGGCTGACAATCCGGCGAACCCGCCACCCACGACCACGACATTCGCCATGCGCGCAGACTACGGGGTCGGAGCGTGGCGGAGACGCTGTGGCACAGTGTGCGCATGGGTCCGGTGCGCTCTGAGCTGATGTGGCAAGCAGTGGCCGATGCGGTCGAGGTGGCAGGCGACGGCTCGGCACTCGACGTGCTCGACTTGGGCGGTGGCACGGGCGGCGATGCCGTGCGTCTCGCGCAGCAGGGTCATCGCGTGACCGTCGTCGATCCGAGCCCTGATGCCTTGGCTTCGCTGCACCGTCGTGGGGTCGAGGCCGAGCTTGAGCAGCCCGTGCGCGGGGTGCAGGGCGATGCGAGCGATCTGCTGGAGCATGTCGAGCCTGCGTCCTTCGATCTGGTGCTGTGTCATGGCGTCCTGGAATACGTCGACGATCCCGGCCAGGCCGTCACGATGGTCTCGACGGTTCTGCGTCCTGCGGGGCACATCAGCGTCATGGTCGCTGGTCGCCACGCTGCGGTAGCGGCCCGTGCGCTCGCCGGCGACTTCGTCACGGCGCGCACGCTGCTCGGACGTTCTTCCCAAGCGTGGGACCTGCGGGAGATGGGGCCGCGCCGTTTCATCGCGGCCGAGGTCGACGAGTTGCTGACGACCCACGGATTCGGCGTCGTGCGCACTCAGGGCGTGCGGGTCTTTGCCGATCTGGTGCCAAGTGCGATCGTCGACACCGAGCCGGGAGCCAGGGATGCGTTGTACGCCCTCGAACGGCTTCTTAGCGCATCCTCGGACTTCAGGGCACTTTCGGCTGGTCTGCACACGATTGCGCGCCTAGACTTGACTTCAGCAACACCCGATCCAGGAGGCAACAGTGCCACTGTCTGACGAAGAGGCCAGGCTGCTCCACCAGCTCGAGCAGTCGTTGGCCGCTGAGGACCCCGACTTCGCCTCGACCTTGCGTGGTTCCAAGTTCATGGCGCACAACCGCCGCGTCGCGCTGATCGCTGCGCTCGGCTTCATTGCCGGTCTCGTCGTGATGTTCACCGGCGCGGTTTCCAAGATGACCTGGCTGGGGGTATTGGGCTTCCTCGCGATGGTCGGTACTGCCTTCTTGTTCACCCAAGCCTGGAAGCGCGGCATCGGTGGCCGCGAGGGCGAGATGACCGCACCCGCCGGATCGCAGAACCGTCGGCAGAAGCAGAAGTCGTCGGGCTCGTTCGTCGATCGCATGGAAGAGCGCTGGCAGCGCCGGCGCGACGGTGACGAGTTCTAAGACACACCCTTTAGGACATCGGGGCTGAAAAACGCTCCACCTTCCTCCACCACGACTCAGACCGCCCCTCCGGGGGCGGTTTTTTCTTTGTCCTGACGCACTATTCGCGGGCTCCTCACGGGTGGGGAGCCCGCCTTAACGCGCCCGAAAAAGACGCTTCTAGCGATGGCAAGTGGGGAGTAGTGGCGTATAGTGGTGCGAAGTGGAGCAAATAGCCGTCGATGAGGAGGAGTGAGGTGAATCCCGATGTTTCTAATTTCTTCGGTACCTACACCCCTCGTCTCGACGACAAGGGCCGGCTCGTCCTGCCCGCCAAGTTCCGTCCCCGCCTCGAAACGGGGATCGTCCTCACGCGTGGCCAGGAGAACTGTATCTACGGCTGGACGACCGAGTCGTTCAATGCGTTCACCGATCGCATCCGCAACACGCCCTTCACGAATCAGGCGGCCCGAAACTTCAACCGCATGTTCTTCTCCGGCGCCTCCTCCGAGGTGCCGGACAAGCAGGGTCGTATCTCCATCCCGTCCGTGCTGCGCACCTGGGCTCAGCTCGACAAGGAGTGCACGGTCGTCGGGGCGATGGACCGCATCGAGATCTGGGACTCGGGCCGCTGGGCAGAGTTCGAGGCCTCGCAAGAAGGTCCGTTCGCAGATATGTCGGAAGAAGTGATGCCCGGCATCTTCTGACGTTCGTTGGGCGAGATCTGCGCCCGCACGGTTCTGACACCACTTCCCCGGTGCCAGACCCAGCGGTCGCGGATCTGGCCACACGAACCCAGCCGGGCACAGACCAACACGAGACCAAGGACAGGGAGCCATGACCAACGACACGACACGACGCGTACGGCACGAGGTGGCCGATGGCGTCCGCCTCATGGCGTTCTCGCTGTGCATGTCGGTCGGTCTCGCGGCGATTCTCGCGATGGGTCTGGGTCGCCTGTGAGCTCCTCGGACGCACCAGACGCGCCGAAGGCAAGTCACGTACCTGTTCTGCTCGACCGTGTGCTCGACGTGCTGGCTCCCGCATTCACGGGTGAGCGTCCCGTCGTGGTTGATGCGACCCTGGGTCTCGGCGGTCACACCGAGGCGATGCTGACCCGGTTCGAGGATCTGCACGTCATCGGCATCGACCGCGATCCTGAGGCGCTGGCTCGTGCTCGGGCGAGGCTCAAGCCGTTCGGCGACCGGGTCACCTACGCGCATGCCGTCTACGACGAGATCGAAGAAGTCGTCCGCGATGCGGGCTTGCGGACCGTCTCCGGCGTCCTGTTCGACCTCGGCGTCTCGTCGATGCAGCTCGATCTCGCAGACCGTGGCTTCGCATATGCGCAGGACGCTCCACTCGACATGCGGATGAATCCAGAGGACGAGCTGACCGCGGCCGGCATCCTCAACACGTACACCTCGCGGGAGATCGCGCGCGTGCTGCGCGAGTACGGCGAGGAGAAGTTCGCCAAGCGCATCGCCGACAACGTCGTGGCTGAGCGGGCCAAGGAGCCTTTCACCAACAGCGCGCGTCTCGTCGATCTCATCCGCGACTCGATCCCGCAAGCTGCACGCCGCACGGGCGGAAATCCCGCGAAGCGGACGTTCCAGGCCCTTCGTATCGAGGTCAACGACGAGCTCGGTGTGTATCGGCGTGCGCTTCCTGCGTCGCTCGATGTCCTGGCACCCGGTGGCCGCGTCGTCGTGATGTCCTACCACTCGCTCGAGGACCGCATCACCAAGAGGGCGTTCACGGAGGTCACGACGACCGATGTGCCCCGCGATCTGCCATTTGTCCCCGTTGGCCACGAGGCGAAGTTCACGCTTGTGACCCGCGGCGCCGAGATGGCAACTGATGCCGAGGTCGAGGACAACCCCCGGGCTCGCTCCGTCCGGCTGCGCGTCGTCGAGAGGAACGCCGGATGAGCTCATCGGTCGCGGGCGGGCGC
>JBBSSC010000096.1:0-7665 GCA_038242465.1 Propionibacteriales bacterium
ATCGCGGTGCCGAAGCCCACCAGGATGGCCCGTCGGGCGGCCTTGAGGCCATACACCTCCGAGATCACGTCGCCGATGATGTACGCCAATGGGAACAGCACCGCACCGCCATCGGAAAAGACCGGAAGAATCTGCACAGGCCCGAGAGACACGTCGCCTGAGAAGAACTGAGTGCCCTTGGTAGCCGCGATATTCGACACCACGAGTACGACGCAGAACACCGCGAGCAAGACGTCGTAGTACGACGATCCCCGTGATGCGAAGCGGATCTCGCGATCGGACTGAGTGGAAGCGGCCGCAGAACTCATGGCCACATTCTCGCATCCACCCACGCCTCTGGGAGAATCACTGCATGAGCGAGCGCCTGCCGACCCACACAGATGTCCTCGTCGTCGGCGCAGGCCCTGCGGGGTCTGCGGCCGCCGCGTGGTCGGCACGATTCGGGATGGACACCGTCCTAGCCGACGCGGCGACCTTCCCGCGCGACAAGACCTGCGGTGACGGCCTGACGCCGCGCGCCATCGCCGAGCTCGAGCACCTCGGCCTCGGCGACGGGGTACGCTCCCACGGCACCAACCGCGGTCTGCGGGCGGCGGGCTTCGGCCAGGAGCTCCTCCTCCCGTGGCCCGGCGGATCGCTACCCGACTATGGCTCGGCCGTTCCCCGCACCGAGCTCGACGACAAGCTCTTCCGCGTCGCGGTCGAGGCCGGAGCGACTCCATTCGAGGGTGCCCGTGCGGTCGGCGCCGAACGCGACGCACGCGGCCAGGTCACCGCGGTCCAGTTCATCCTCGGAAAAGGGCGAACCCCCCACACCGTCACGTGTAACCGTCTCATCGTGGCCGACGGCGTCCGCTCCCCCCTCGGACGCAAGCTCGGTCGCGAGTGGCACCGCGACACCGCCTACGGCGTTGCCGGACGCTCCTACGTGAAGTCGGGACGCAGCGACGATCCGTGGATCTCCTCCCACCTCGAGCTACGTGGAGAGGCATCCTCCACCGGTCGAGGCGAGCTACTCCCCGGCTACGGCTGGATTTTCCCGCTCGGCGACGGCGAGGTGAATCTCGGTGTCGGTGCCCTCGCCACCGCCAAGCGTCCCGCCGATCTCCAGATCCGCCCGCTGATGGAGTACTACGCGAGCCTGCGCCGCGAGGAGTGGGATCTCAGCGGCGAGCTCCGCATCCCCACCAGCGCCCTGCTGCCGATGGGAGGCGCGGTCTCGGGCGTCGCCGGACCCAACTGGGTGCTGATCGGCGATGCCGCAGGATGCGTCAACCCGCTCAACGGCGAGGGCATCGACTACGGCATGGAGACGGGACGTGAGGCGGCCGAGCTGATGCGCTCCCAGACGGATCTGTCAGATGCGTGGCCGGCGCTGCTGACGAGGCAATACGGCGAGGCGTTCTCGATCGCGCGGCGACTGGCCGGACTCATCACGGTCCCGCGCCTCCTGCCGACCGCCGGTCCTATCGGGATGCGGTCGCAGACCCTGATGACCTTCGCGCTGCGGGTCATGGGCAACTTCGTGACCGACGAGGACCGCGATCTCACGGCCCGTCTCTGGTGATGGGCGGGACGTCAGTCGGTCCGCCTCGACGACCGCCCGCCGTTCACGTCCTGACGGACACCTGCACCCAGACGTGCGAAGGGCCCGGCCGAAGCCGGGCCCTTCGTTGGTGCAGGCGTCAATCAGGCAGCTGGGGGCGTGTTGTGCCCCTTGTTACCCTGCGGAAGCTTCTCGCCCGAGGACTTGAAGATCAGGTACGCGCAGACTGTCAGTGCGATGCCGGCAATGAACAGAACCCAGCCCGACCAGCCGGGACCGACGTCGACGCGCGAGCCGAGGCCGCCGTCGGAGTACGTGAAGGCCCGCAGGATCAGCAGGATCGTGCCGAGTCCGGCAGTGGCGGTAGCGACGAGGGTCCACGGAACGCCCGCGGGAAGGTTCTCCCCTGCGAAGGCCCTGACGGCGATGATGGCAGTCGCAACGATGATCAGCAGCATGCCGAGCGTCGCGTAGCTGTCCCATGCGTTGGTGTCGGCGGAGAATCCACCCGCACTGATGGTCACATAGCTCCCGATGAACGACAGAATAATGGCGAGAACACCAGCGACCAGCGCACCTAGTTCGAACTTGCCCAGAGACTTAATGTCGACGGCCATAGCAATTTTCTCCCAACGATGAATGTGTACGGCCCGAATCTAGTCCTCATGGGCGTCACGAACAGTTCTTTCGCGCCGTGTTTCTCAGCAAATTCTTGACGCTTGGGACTATCAGAGCCCCTGATGCGACAGAATCTGCGACATGAACGCAGAAGTGATCGTCGTCGGAGCAGGTCTCGCAGGCCTCGTTGCCACCGCTGAGCTGGTCGAAGCGGGCCGCACCGTGATCCTCGTCGACCAAGAAGGTGAGCAGGGAATCGGCGGTCAGGCGTACTGGTCGTTCGGCGGTCTGTTCTTTGTCGACTCGCCTCAGCAGAGGCGGATGGGCATTAAGGACTCAGTCGATCTCGCCTGGCAGGACTGGATGGGCAGCGCCCAGTTCGACCGCGTCGAGGACCACTGGCCGCGGCAGTGGGCCGAGGCGTACGTCAACTTCGCGGCCGGCGAGAAGCGCAGCTGGTTGAAGGAGCGCGGCCACAGCGTGTTCCCGGTGGTCGGTTGGGCAGAGCGCGGCGGCGGCCTGGCAGGCGGACACGGCAACTCGGTCCCGCGGTTCCACATCACGTGGGGCACGGGGCCCGGTCTCGTGGAGCCGTTCGAGAGAATCGTCAGAGACGGCCAGGAGAAGGGTCTCGTCCAGTTCGCGTTCCGCCATCGTGTCGACGAGCTCAGCGTCACCAATGGTGCCGTGACGGGTGTCAGCGGCCAGGTGCTCGAGCCAACCGACGCCGAGCGGGCGGCCCCTACCTCACGCACCGCGATCGGCGAGTTCACGATGACCGCGCAGGCCGTCATCGTGACGTCGGGCGGCATCGGTGGCAATCACGATCTTGTCCGAGCCAACTGGCCAGATCGGCTCGGCACTCCTCCGGCCCACATGATCTCCGGCGTCCCGGCGCACGTCGACGGACGCATGCTCGGCATCGCCGAGAAGGCCGGCGCGAGCCATATCAACCGCGATCGGATGTGGCACTACGTCGAGGGCATCAAGAACTTCGATCCGATCTGGCCCATGCACGGCATCCGCATCCTTCCAGGCCCCTCCTCTATCTGGCTCGACGGTGGAGGACACCGTCTACCCATTCCTGGGCTGCCCGGATTCGACACCCTCGGCACGCTGAAGATCCTGCGCGAGAGCGGACATGATCACTCGTGGTTCGTCCTGACACAGGCCATCATCGAGAAGGAGTTCGCACTGTCAGGCCAGGAGCAGAATCCCGATCTGACCGGCAAAAGCATTAAGACCCTGCTCAAGGAACGGCTGTCAAAGGGAGCCACGAGCCCCGTCGAGGCATTCAAGTCGCGTGGCGAGGACTTCGTCGTCGCCGACACGATCGCCGAGCTGGTGGCGAAGATGAATGCGCTGACGCCCGACTCCCCCGTAGACGTCGATGTCGTCCGCCGCCAGGTCGAGGACCGTGACCGCGAGCTCGACAACGACTTCACCAAAGATCTGCAGATCGCCGCGATGCGCCAGGCCCGCGCCTACCGCGGAGACAAGCTCGTCCGCGTGGCACGTCCTCATAAGATCCTCGACCCGGAGAAGGGCCCGCTGATCGCGGTCCGTCTGCACGTACTGACCCGCAAGTCGCTGGGTGGGCTCGAGACCAACCTCGATTCGCAGGTCCTCGACGCGGGCGGCGTCCCGCTAGAAGGGCTCTACGCGGCGGGCGAGGTGGCCGGATTCGGTGGTGGCGGTGTGCATGGCTACAACTCGCTGGAGGGGACATTCCTGGGCGGTTGCCTGTTCAGTGGGCGCGCCGCCGGACGTGCCGCCGCCCGACAAGTCGGCTGACACGACCGTCAACGGCCGAGCGCGACCGCCAGCTCATGCGGCGGAACGGCTCGGCTGTAGCGGAAACCCTGCACGACGTCGCAACCGCGTTCACGCAGATGGACCTCCTGCGTCTCGGTCTCGACGCCCTCGGCCACGACCGTCATACCGAGCGCGTGAGCCATCACGATGATGGTGTTGACGATCGCGGCACCCGCGCCATCGCTCGACAAGTCGGCGACGAATGACCGGTCGATCTTTAGCTTGTCGATCGTGAAACGGGTCAGGTAAGCCAGGCTCGAGAAACCCGTGCCAAAGTCGTCGAGGACGATCGCCACACCGAGCGACCGCACCGTCGTCATGACTTCGACGACCTCTCGAGGGTCGTCCATGAAGATGCCTTCGGTGATCTCCAGCTCGAGCCTGTCGGCGGGCAGGCCCGAATCATCGATCGCGCGGCGCAGGATGTCGAGCCAGGCGCGGTCCTGGAACTGCCGCGGCGAGACGTTGACCGCGAGGCGCAGCGGGACGCCCAGATCGTTAGACATCGCTACGACGTCATTACACGCGCGACGCAGCACCCACTCGCCCAGGGCGATGATGAGGCCGTTGTCCTCTGCTACCGGGATGAACCGGTCAGGCGTGATGTTGACTCCGTCGGTCGTGCGCCAACGGGCAAGAGCCTCAACGCCGATCACTTCGCCCGTCTCGACCGACACCTGGGTCTGGTACGACACCGAGATCTCGTCGCGCTCGAGGGCATGCCGCAGGGCCGATGCCATGGCGAGCTTGTCATTGGTCTCGTCGAGCATCGAGTTCTCGAACCACCGATACGAGTTCCGCGCGGTCGACTTGGCGTGATACATCGCGGTGTCGGCGTGCTTCAGAAGAGTCGTCGGATCCTGGCCGGCGTCCGGCGACATCGCCAAGCCCATGCTGGCGGTGACGATGAGCTCGTGGCCACTGCAGTAGACCGGCTCGGGGATCGACGCGAGCACCGAAGTGAGGCGCTCGTGGAGCTGCTCGCGGCTGTCGACATTCGTGAACACCAGCACGAACTCGTCGCCGCCGAGACGCGCGACCATGTCGCGCGAACGCAGCTGCGCGTTGAGCCGGGCCGCCATCTTGACCAGCAGATCGTCGCCCACGTGGTGGCCCAGCGAGTCATTGACTCGCTTGAAGTGATCGAGGTCGATCAGCGCCACCGCAACACCGCGACCTGTGCGGACCGCTTCGCGCAGGTCGTCGTCTAGTCGTTCGAAGAGCTTCGTGCGGTTCGGCAGATCGGTCAAAAAGTCGTAGTGGGCCATGTGGCGGATGAAGGCCTCGGCCTCGAGGCGCAGGGTGATGTCGTATGCGACCGAAAGGACGCCGCTGACATCTCCCTCGTCGCTGCTGATCAGCGCTATCGCCTCGTTGACTGGGATCGTCGATCCGTCCTTGCGGCAGTAGTCGACCTCGCGCTCATCGACGGCGTCCGGTCGTGTGGCCAGCAGCGGCATCTCGGCACTGCGGCCGTCACGCAGGCCCGCCATCGACGAACCGACCAGCTCGTCGCGCTCGAAGCCCAGCAACCGTTCGGCCGCGGGATTGGCGGTGACGATCGTGCCGTCGGGATTGGACGCGATGATGCTGAACGGGAGGCTGTCGAGGATGGACCTTCTCAATCGGTCCTCGTGCTTGGCGCTCTCGATGGCATGCACCTGCAGACGTTCACTGATGTCGATGATCGACGCCAACACATGCTGCTCGTCCATGATGTGGATGGGATTGAGCCCGATCTCGATCGGGATCTCCGTGCCGTCCTTGCGCCGACCGAACAGATCACGGCCTGAACCCATCTCGCGGCGATCCGGCGTCCTGAAGAAGGCATTGCGGAATCCGTGGTGTTGCTCGCTGAATCGCTGCGGGATTAGCGCCTCGACCTCCATCGAGAGCAGCTCTTCGCGTGTATAGCCGAATGACTTCTCGGTCTGCGAGTTGACCAGGACGATGTTGCCGGTGGAGTTGACCATGATCATCGCGTTGGGCGCGGCCTCGACGATGTGGTGGAGACGCTCGGCGGAACGCTTGCGCTCGGTGATGTCGATGATCGATGCGAGCACCTGCATCCGGTCGCCGATCTCGACCGGGTTGAGCCTGATCTCGATCGGGAACTCACGCCCGCTCGCGTGACGGCCGAACAGATCGCGCCCGGCCCCCATGGATCGGGCGTCCGGCTTGGCGAAGAAGCCGTGGCGGAAATTCGGGTGCGTGCCGCGGAAGCGCTCGGGGATCAGGTCCTCGACATGCATGCTAAGCAGCTCGCTGCGGCCGCGGCCGAACAGTGCCTCGGTCTGCGAGTTGACGAGTGTGATTCTGCCGCGTTCGTCGATGATGACCATCGCATTAGGTGTCGACTCGATGATCTGACGCAGGATCGTGCTCTCATCGCCGGCTTGCGAAAAGATGTCACTTTCGACTCTTCCGCCATCATCGGGCTCTGACTCAAAAGGCGGCACGCCATCATTGTCCACGTAACTGGGACGAACCACTACATGAACGGTCCGGCTCGATGACGATCTGTCTCTGTTCGCAGTTAAGGTTGGCGTCGTGCTTCGAATCGCTACCGTCAACGTCAACGGCATCCGCGCCGCCCACAACAAGACCAGAGGTCAATCTTCCGGGCTGAGCGAGTGGCTCGCCGCCCGCGATGCCGACATCGTGACTCTGCAAGAGGTCCGCGCACCCGACGAGATCGTCCGCACGATCCTCCAGGGGACCGGTTATCACGTCGTGCACACCGAGGCCGCGGCCAAGGGTCGCGCCGGTGTCGCTGTACTGAGCCGAAATGCGCCCATCGAGCATCGGGTCGGCAATGGCGATTCGTTTTTCGACGACTCAGGTCGCTGGATAGAATCCGACATCCCACTCGCAGACGGGTCGATCATCACGGCAGTGTCGGCCTATGTGCACTCCGGCGAGGCCGGAACTACACGCCAAGAAGACAAGTACCGCTTCCTCGAGCAGATGGCGGTGCGCCTGCTCGAGCTTCGCGCTACCGGTCGTCACGCCGTCATCACGGGCGACCTCAACGTCGGCCACACCGAGCTCGACATCAAGAACTGGAAGGCCAACCAGAAGAAGGCCGGCTTCCTGCCCGAGGAGAGGGCCTACTTCGACCGCTTCTTCGGTGAGCTGGGCTGGGTTGACGTGCATCGGTCACTCGCCGGCGACGTTCCCGGCCCCTATACCTGGTGGTCGATGCGTGGGCAGGCATTCGACACCGACACCGGCTGGCGCATCGACTATCAGATCGCCACGCCTGAGCTTGCGGCCACGGCCCGCACTGCGACGGTCGACCGAGCCGTGAGCTGGGCCGAGCGCTGGTCAGATCACGCACCGCTGGTCGTCGACTACGAGGTCTGACCTCAGGACCCGCTCGACGTTGCGAGGGGGCACACCCCCCTTGATGGATGCCCCGCCCCGCACGAGGGGAGACTCCCATGGCAGATGACAATCTTCCAGTGTCTCCGGAGCCACCAGCGGCCACAACCCTAGGTGAGAGTTCACCCTTCCTGACAATCTTGACCCTGACAATCTTGACTTTGGTCGGTCTGACTTTACGAAATAGTTCCTTCGAGCTACCTGCTGTGCGCGGTTTCCCCTATCGTCGAGGGATGACCAAGACTTCGGTAACCATCGCACGCGCGTTATCTCTGGTGGCACTGATCATGGTCGTGAGCATC
>JBBSSC010000097.1:0-7615 GCA_038242465.1 Propionibacteriales bacterium
ACCAAGCCTGTTCCGATGATCTTGCGGCGTCGAGCGGTCTGATCGGGATTGAGCTGGTTGCTGACCATACATCTATTGTCGCAGCCGGGCTCAGCCATCCGCGTTGAGCCGTGTTGCTGGCACCTATGACCGGACGAGGGGGCGCGGTCAGGGACGCCGAACTGCTCGCGATCGGGTCGTCACAGGCAGGTTCATGGCGATCGCGACGACCAGCATTCCGGGCAGCCCGAAGATGAACGGCACGACGCCCCCGATGTCTCCCTCGCCAGACCAGTGGTCCAGATACATGCCGCCAGCCGAATAAAGCACTACCGATACCCAGGTGAAGACAAGCTCTGCCGTGTTGGCTTGGCCTGCGCGGAAGGCGACCATAATCGCGACCCCAGCACCCAGCGCGAGCATGCCGGACACGATCGAATCCGCCCACGGTGAGTTCGTAATGAGCAATCGAGCAATCACCGCACAGGCGGCGGCAAGGCCTGCGGCTCGGCGGGATGTCATTCGAGCAACCTATCGCCGACTGGTGCGTTTCGCGGTGGTCAGCGGCGTCCGCGCAGCGGAAGAGGTCATGTCGGTGCTGGAAGAAGACCGGTCGGATTGTTGAGAACATCTACGGGTCCGATGGCCGGACCGTGCTTGGCGAGCGGGTGCACGGTGGCCTGAACATGAGAGACGAAGACGGGCAGGTGCTGTCTCCTTGAGTGCGTCGGGCACGCGCTGGTCGGGACTTCTGAAGCAGAACTCTCACGACAGCGACGCCGCAACCGTCGCGCCAAGGTCGTGGGCCTCTTCTAGGTGCTGCTGCGTCGGAATGCCCAAGAAGCAGAGCGGATTGACGACCTGCCGCCAGCCCAGGCCGGTCATAATCGCCTCCATGGCCCGCTCCGCGCCACTGGTGTCGCTGCGACCGTGGATGTAGTAGCCGAACGGCCTTCCCCGAGTTGCCTCGCTGGCCTCGTCAAAGGTCGTATCGAAGAAGTGTTTGACCGCGCCGGAGATGTAGCCGATATTCGCGCTGGTGCCGATGATGTAGCCATCAGCTGCCAAGACATCGTCGATCGTGGTCTCCAGCGCCTCGCGCACCGTGACCTCCACACCATCGATGTCCTCGTGATTCGCGCCTGCCACCACGGCATCCCGGATGAGAGCGAGATTCGGAGTCGGAGAGTGGTGGACGATCAGCAAGCGGGCCATGCGATCACGCTACCGACCCGAGGTGCCAGATCCGTCGAAGAGTTCAGATGAACTCGACTGCGGGTTTGCTGTGATGTGCCTAACATCGCTTATGGAGTTCGAGACGCTTGCGCGAGCCATCTTGGCCAATATCGAGAAGGTCATCGACGGCAAGCCCGAGGCTGCGGAGGCTGCGCTGGTGGTGTTCCTCGCCGAGGGCCATCTGCTGATCGAGGACGTTCCGGGCGTCGGCAAGACGGTACTGGCCAAGGCACTGGGCCGTTCCGTGAGCTGTTCCGTGCGTCGCATCCAGTTCACGCCCGATCTCCTGCCATCCGACATCACGGGTGTCTCGGTCTACAACCAGGTCGACCGCGAGTTCGAGTTCAAGCCCGGCGCGGTGTTCGCCAATATTGTGATCGGCGACGAGATCAACCGCGCATCGCCCAAGACACAGTCGGCGCTTCTCGAGGCCATGGAGGAGCGTCAGGTCACGGTCGACGGCACGACGTACGGCTTGGCTAGCCCGTTCGCGGTCGTCGCGACGCAGAATCCCTATGAGATGGAGGGGACGTACGCCCTTCCCGAGGCGCAGCGCGACCGCTTTATGGCACGTATCTCGATGGGATATCCCGATCCCGCCGCCGAGCTGGCGATGGTCCGCGAACGCGATGCCGCCAATCCGTTCGACAGCCTCGGACCCGTCGCCACGATCGAAGACGTAACGATGATGATCGCGGTGGCGCGCGCGGTGCATGTTTCGCCCGCGGTCGAGCAGTATGTCGTCGACATCGCGCAGGCCACGCGTGCCGATTCGGAGCTGCGGCTCGGCGCCAGCCCCCGTGCGACCTTGCAGCTGCTGCGGGCGGCGAAGGCTCGCGCCGCGGTCCACGGGCGTGAATTCGTGCTTCCCGACGACGTCGATGCGCTGGTGCCGGTCGTGCTTCCGCACCGGCTGATCCCGATGCGAGGTGCGTCGTCGGTCACAGACATCGTTGCCCGCATCGTCGCCGAGACGCCGGTTCCCGCCGGGGCTATCCAGTCGAGCTGACGTGGCCATGACCGAGTCCGGAAGCCACCTGCGCAGGGTCGCCAGCTCGGTCGTGCTGACGCACCGCGGCATCGGCTTCCTGATCGCTATGGTGATCTGCTTCATTACAGCTCCTGTGCTCTCGCTGCCGGCGATGCTCTACGTCACGGGGCTACTGCTTGGTCTGTTGATCATGTCGACGGCCTTCGTCTTCTTCGGTCACTCGAAGGTGCGGATCGAACGCTCCTTCACGCCGCAGGTCGTGGCACCCGGGGTGTTGTCGCGCGCCACGATCCGCATCACGAATCTTTCAGCGCTTCCCTGCCTCGAGGCGCGGTGGGACGACAAGCTTCCACACGGCATCGCTGGGGAGTCGTCAGGGACGCTGCCGGCGCTCGGTGGTCGCCACAGTCTCGTCTCCAGCGCGAGCTTCACCTATACCTTGCACGGTCTACGACGCGGACGGCACGACATCGGCCCGCTGCGAGTCGATGTCCACGATCCTTTCGGACTGGTCTACCGGCGACACACGTTCGGCACTGCGGCACCACTCACGGTGCTGCCGCGTCGCGTCGATCTGCCGCCCATCCGGGGACGCGGCGACAGCGACGACGGTGCGACCCTTCCGGCTCCGCAGAATGTCGGCGTCGGCGATGACGACATCATCGCCCGCACCTATCTGCCCGGCGACGCGCTCAAGCGCATCCACTGGAAGGCTACGGCTCACCGAGACGAACTGATGGTCCGGCAGGAGGAGCAGCATGTGACGCCGCGCGCGGCGTTGATCCTCGACACCGAGCCATCCAGCCAGGGCACGGCTCGCGACCGCAAGGATCTATGGGAGTACTCTCCTTCGTTCGAGTGGGCGGTCGTCGCGGCGGCCTCCATCACGTCGTATCTCGTGCGTGCGGGATATGTCGTGACGGTGCAGTCCAGCGGCCATTCGATCGATCGGCTCATAGCCGAGGGCCATGGCACGCTTGAGGATGCATTGGCCGATCTTGCGGTGCTCGAGCCCGAAGCACGTGATCATCACGGCCATGTCGAGGCCGAAAAGGTGACCTTCATGGTGCTCGGCCGCCTCACCCTGGCCCGCGCGGAGCAGTGGGTCACGGCCCTGGCGGCCGTGCGCACACCGCGGGCACTCGTGGCTCACGGCACGCCGGCCGCTGCGCTAAACCTGCTCGACGCGGCCGGCTGGCGGACCGTCTCGTACACGGCGGGCGACGACCTCGCGGAGCGCTGGTCGCAACTCGATGGAGCATCACATCATGTTGCGGGCTGACCCGGACAGGCGCGTGCCGGCACGCAACGCCCGCGAGATGTGGATCGACCGTGGTGTCGTGGGCATCGCCGTGGTAGTTCTCCTGTCAGGGTTCGGGACCCTCGTGGAGGGCCGCGACTGGTGGGTCTCAACGCTGCTCGTGGCTGCGACCACGGGGATGACTTGTGCTCTGTTGCGCGGACTGGGTGCGCGCTTCGTCGCGCCGATAGCGATCGTCGTCGAGCTGTTGGTCGTGACGTGGATCTTCGTTCCCGAGACCCTCGTCGCGATCATTCCGACGACGCAGACCTTCGACGCCTTGGCCGACATGGTCGAGGCGGCACGGCAGATCATCATCGAGGAGCAAGCGCCCGTCGGGGCCGCGCAGCCCATCATCCTGGTGGTCGCGAGCTCATTTGGCGCCATCGTGATAGTTGCCGATGTGCTCCTGTCGTCGCGTCGCGCGGCGCCGTTGATCGGCGCGTTGCTGCTCGCGGTGTTCGCGGCACCTGCGCTGATCTCGGGAGAAACGCCCTCGGTATGGCTGTTCCTCGTGGTCGCGGCCCTGTGGCTCGTCCTGCTGAGATCGCGCACCGCCACGCCGGGCATGGTCAGCAGCGGAGCCGGTCCCGCGCTGGTCCTCGGCAGTGCAGCACTGGCCGCTGCGATCATTTTCCCCGCGATCTCTCCTGATGTGAGCTCGGTGGCGACGAACTGGGGCAAACCGCCCGCAGCGGTGTTCGGTCGGGGCATCAACCCCATGCTCGAGCTGGGACAGAATCTGCGCCGCAACAGCACCGTCACAGCGCTGACCTACACGACATCGGCCGACGATGCGCTGTACCTCAAAGTGGCGAATCTGTATGACTTCACGGGAAAGACCTGGAAGCCCAGTCAGGTTGAGTTCCCCACGCTCGAAGAGGGAGCGCCGGCGGTCGACCCCTTGCTCGAGATCGACAAGGAGCCTGTCTCCACCACGATCACGATCGAGCAGTTGCGTGGCTCGATGCTGCCGGTGCCATATCCCGCATCGGCCGTCGTCAACGGTTTGAACGATGGATGGCAGATCCGTCAAGATGCCGGGCTGACCCTCCGCGCACGCGACAGCGACTCCCGCGGCCAGACGTACACCGTCGCGAGCATCGACGTGGTTCCTACCGCCGAGCAGATGCGCGACCTGTCGACCGGCGCGGCGCCGGGCATGCTGCGCTATCTGGATCTTCCCAAGGGCATGCCGGCAGTCATCGCGCGGACGGCTCGTGAGGTCACGGCCGCGGAGGACAATGACTACGACCGGGTCAAGGCGCTGCAGAACTACTTCCGCGGCAGCGGCTTCCGCTACTCCGAGACGGCTCCGGTGGCCGAGGACTACGACGGCAACGGCGTCGACGTCATCGCGGAGTTCCTGAAGGTGAAGGCCGGCTACTGCGTCCACTTTGCGTCGGCGATGGCCGTCATGGCGCGCACGCTCGACATACCGTCGCGCATCGCGGTGGGCTATGCGCCCGGTGACAGCCGAGGTCTCAAGAACGGCAGAACCCGCTATGTGAACACCTCCGACGATCTCCATGCGTGGGTGGAGATCTACTTTGACGGTATCGGCTGGATCAAGTTCGACCCCACGACGAGCGTCGGCGATCCGACCTCCTTCGCCGAGCCCGTCTCCGACTCGCCGGACGGTGCCACACCTCAGAACAGCCGGGGTGCCGATGATGTGCGTCCGCAAGGTGCCCAAGGCCTCAATGCCGCAGCCGCCGCCAGCACCGACGAGACGGATACCGCGCCGCGAGCTGCGATCGCAACCTTGGCTGCGCTGCTCGTGCTGGCCGCCGCGCCATGGGTGGTGCGCATGGTGCGGCGACGCTGGAGGATCGGCCGTGGCCACCACGATGTCGAACCTCTGTGGCGAGAGCTCGAAGATGTCGCCCGAGACATCCGACTTCCCGTTTCTGCGGCCGATACGCCACGAGGCTTCGCGCGTCGACTCGCCAACCTTCCGGGCATCGACACCAATTCGCTCGATGCGCTGTTGCGCCGGGTCGAGCAGTCGAGATTCGCCCGCGAGGCCGATATCGACGGCGACGGTGTCGCCGAGCTGCGGGCCGTCATCGCGTCGATCCGCCGCGGCTCGACGCAACGTCAGCGTTTGCTGGCGACTGTCCTGCCGCAGTCGCTGACCGGACGTACGCCCGTGCTACGCGTGACGGGTGCTGGCACACTGGCCACGTGAGCGGGGACCTCGACGACGTGTTGATCGGTGGCCGTGAGCGCCGCGAGATAGTCATCGCCGATCACGATCCCGCCTGGGCAGATCGTTACGACAGCGAGCGAACGCGCATTGAGGCGGCGCTCGGAAGTCGGGTGCTGCGTATCGATCATGTCGGCTCGACGAGCGTGCCTGGTCTGGCGGCAAAGCCCATCATCGACATCGATCTCAGCGTCGCCGATCCCGAGGACGAAGCCGCCTACGTTCCCGATCTGGAGCGCGCCGGATTTGTCCTGCGGGTGCGTGAGCCTGCCCACCGTATGCTCCGGACTCCCGAGCGTGATGTCCACCTTCATGTCTGCGCGCTCGGCAGCGACTGGGAGCAGCGACATCTCGTGTTCCGCGACTGGCTGCGGGCGCATTCCGATGACCAGTGGCTCTATGAGGACGCCAAGCGTGAGCTCGCAGCGAGGCAGTGGGAGGACATGAACGACTACGCCGATGCCAAGTCGACCGTGATCGCCGCCATCATGGCGCGCGCGAGCTCATGCCTCGGGTGACGGGGGAGTTCCCGTGCCGAAGGGGCTGCCGCCCAGCGACTCGCGGCCATGAGGGGTCAGCCACACCTCGGGATCGGGGCCCTTCGGCACGATCTGGGTGGGATTGATGTCAGCGTGGACGATGTAGTAGTGCGCCTTGATCTGATCGAAGTCGATCGTCTCGCCGAAGCCAGGCGTCTGGAATAGATCGCGCGCATAGGCCCACAGAACCGGCATCTCGGTGAGCTTGACCCGGTTGCACTTGAAGTGGCCGTGATAGACCGCATCGAAGCGGGCGAGGGTCGTGAAGAGGCGGACATCGGCTTCCGTGATCGAGTCGCCCATCAGGAACCGCTGATCGGCGAGCCGCTCCTCAAGCCAGTCGAGGGCGGTCCACAGTCGGTCGTAGGCCGCGTCGTGCGACTCCTGGGTCCCCGCGAATCCGCAGCGGTAGACGCCGTTGTTGACCTCGGTGAAGATCCGCTTCATGACGGACTCCATCTCGCCGCGGACATCTTCTGGCCATAGATCGGGCGCGCCTTCGCGGTGGAACTCGGTCCACTCGGTCGCGAGATCGTGCGTGATCGACGGGAAGTCGTTCGTCACAACTTCACCCGTGGGCACGTCGACGATCGCGGGCACCGTGATGCCGCGCGCGTAGCCGGGGTAGCGCTTGAGATACGCCTCTTGGATACGCTCGATGCCGAGCATTGGATCGCGCCCGCCGGGATCGAGGTCGAACGTCCAGCTGTGTTCATCGTGGGTAGGCCCGCAATAGCCGATCGAGATCGCATTCTCCAGGCCCAGTAGGCGCCGTACGATGATCGCGCGATTGGCCCACGGACACGCGCGAGCGACGATCAATCGGTAGCGCCCGGACTCGACGGGCCAGCCGTCACGAGCATCCCGAGTGATGCGATCGGGGATGTAATTCATGTCCCGGTCGAACTCCTTGCCGGGCTCGACATACGAACCTGAAGCGCTGTCGTTGTCCATGTGAATCAGCCTAAGGAGTCGGGCCCAGTCTCGCCCGGCGGAAGCCCTGCTAGCCTTGCGCTGTGCTGCAGATCCGCTCGCTTCTTCTCTGCCGCGCCGAGGTCCTCTAGGTCGGACCCCTCGGCGCGGAGTTTGTCACGTCCCGGCCAGCAACACAGCCCAGACATCACATGCAGACAAACACCCCGAGGATTTCGATGAACACGTACGTCAACACCCCTCAGCAGCCCAGCGGGATGCCGTTCCAGCGATATGCGCCGTTCCGGCCGATCGATCTGCCCGACCGAACGTGGCCCGCGCGCACCATCACCGAGGCGCCGCGCTGGTGCGCCGTCGATTTGCGTGACGGCAACCAGGCGCTGATCGACCCCATGACGCCGGCCCGCAAGCTGGCGATGTTCCAGCTG